>NZ_JAKJSJ010000052.1:0-51861 GCF_050336715.1 Photobacterium makurazakiensis | reverse complement strand
GGTCTATCGCCAAGCGGTAAGGCAGCGGCTTTTGATGCCGCCATCCCCTGGTTCGAATCCAGGTAGACCTGCCATATTTTGAGTTGTTGATTTTACGATCAGCATCTAAAGATGGCTACGTAGCTCAGCTGGTTAGAGCACATCACTCATAATGATGGGGTCACAGGTTCGAATCCCGTCGTAGCCACCATTCTTTCTRCGGAAAGACATCGAAAGATGTAAAATTCTACTAGATGCGGAAGTGGCGGAATTGGTAGACGCACCAGATTTAGGTTCTGGCGCCGCAAGGTGTGAGAGTTCAAGTCTCTCCTTCCGCACCATCTATTCTTTAAGTTGGAACACCAATTCCCAGCTTAAAAAATATAGTCAGAGATACAGCTGGTAACAGCACAAAAATGCGGAAGTGGCGGAATTGGTAGACGCACCAGATTTAGGTTCTGGCGCCGCAAGGTGTGAGAGTTCAAGTCTCTCCTTCCGCACCATTCTCTCTGAYTAATTAAGTCTCTGAAAAGAGCATYTGYAGGTCTATCGCCAAGCGGTAAGGCAGCGGCTTTTGATGCCGCCATYCCCTGGTTCGAATCCAGGTAGACCTGCCACACATTGCTTAACGTTATAGTTCTTTGATTGCTAAGATCAAACTAAACGATAAGTATGCGGAAGTGGCGGAATTGGTAGACGCACCAGATTTAGGTTCTGGCGCCGCAAGGTGTGAGAGTTCAAGTCTCTCCTTCCGCACCATTATTTAAGGAACCCACCTTTTGGTGGGTTTTCTTATGTCTGCGATTTAATTATCTTAATTTGCGGACAATAGTTTTTACAACCTACTCAATGATCGTATCTCTCTGGTTGTTAAGCCGAATGTTTTCAATAACATTCGGCTTTTTCTTTACTGGCATAAAAAAGTGAGCACTAGGCTCACTTTTATCATCAATGAAGCACCTGGTTACTGATAGGCCTGATGCTACATCCCCATCGCATACTTCAATACTTTTTGCTTAACCGGACCTGCGTGCTCAGCCAATTTAAGCCCAGCATTGCGTATAAACTTAATCGGTGCCAGCGAATTACTGAAGGTGGTATAGAAAAAATCCATACCTGTTTGCATCATTAAGTTATCTGGTCGTCTACGACATTGGTAAGCCTTCAATACCGAAGATTTATCCCACGCTTGACCCGCCTTCTCTATTTCATGCAATAACACATCGACATCTTTAAAGCCTAGGTTTACACCTTGACCAGCCAATGGATTTATCGTGTGGGCTGCATCTCCCAATAAAACAACACTGGACTTATAATAGCGCTGAGCATGCCTGCGAGTTAGTGGGAAGCTTCCGTGTCCTTGTACCGTGAACTCACCTAACTCGCTGGGGAAGTGCGCTTGGATCTGGGTTTTCAACTGATCTGGCGTCATTGCAGATAACTGTTTAATACGCTCAGGCGTGTCATACCACACCAGTGATCCTTTATGTCCCGGTAACGGTAAAAAAGAACGTGGCCCGTGTGGTGTAAACATTTGCCAAGTAATGTCTTGTTGAGCCATTTCGGTATCAATATTAATTAACATACAATGCTGGCGATAATCCCACGCCGTTATACCAATCCCAACCTGTTGCCGTACCTGTGAGTTAGCGCCATCGGCCCCTACCAATAATCGTGTCTTAAGCTGTCGGCCATCATCGAGGGTAACGATATACCCCGCCCCCAATTTACATTCGTCAGCTTTAATGATTTTAGCGGGGCATAATGCAGAAAGTGTTGGGTATGAATCGAACTGTTGCCATAGCGCCAATTGAATAACCCGGTTTTCGACAATGTACCCTAGGCGGTCTAGGTGCAATTCAGATGCATGGAACCGTGTCCGGCATTCTGGGTGCTCCCACGTTTCCAGCCTTTTATAGGGGCATAAACGCATACCTAATACCGCAGGCCATGCGCCAAGGCGCTCTAGTAAAGCAACAGAGTTCGGTGAAATGGCTGAGACACGTAAATCCATCGCTTGCGAAGTGTCAAAAGCCACCGGTGCCGTACCTTCAATAACGGCGACACGTAACCCTTGCTGGGCCAAACCAACTGCTGTAGCCGCACCAACCATGCCACCACCAGCAACAACAATGTCAAATTGCTCCATACCCATTCCTGTTATGCTCAACAAATTACCTACAATATTAACCAATTCTACCGAAAAACCAGTGGCGCATCAGCGATTAATCTCTTTGGCAACAAAACCACAATTTATTCGGGGTGGTGATGATCTAGTCAGGCAAGGTTTAAAGCAGTACAATACGCGGCTTGCTACAGCTGACAGCTGGATTAAACCTGTCGGCCGAATGAAGCAATGTGGAATGCAATGATTAAACACTACGAGTGAAGAGTTAGACATGGCTAAGAAACTGCTTATCAAAACCTGGGGCTGTCAGATGAACGAATACGATTCATCAAAAATGGCCGATCTTCTCAATGCAGCCAATGGCTTCGAGCTAACAGAAGTCCCAGAAGAAGCAGATGTGCTGCTGCTTAACACCTGTTCAATCCGTGAAAAGGCACAAGAAAAAGTGTTCCACCAGCTAGGTCGCTGGAAGCGCTTAAAAGATAAGAAGCCTGATCTTGTGATTGGTGTTGGTGGTTGCGTTGCAACCCAAGAAGGCAAATCAATTCGCCAGCGAGCGCCGTATGTGGATGTGATTTTTGGGCCACAAACCCTGCACCGCTTGCCAGAAATGATTAAAAGTTCTCAATCTACTCACGCACCAGTGATGGATATCTCATTTCCAGAGGTTGAGAAATTCGATAATTTACCAGAACCGCGCGCTGACGGAGCAACGGCTTTCGTTTCTATCATGGAAGGCTGCTCTAAGTACTGTACTTATTGTGTAGTGCCTTACACGCGCGGGGAAGAAGTAAGCCGCCCACTAGATGATGTTCTTTATGAAGTTGCTCAGCTTGCAGAGCAAGGCGTTCGTGAAGTAAACCTATTGGGTCAGAACGTTAATGCTTTCCGCGGTCCAACTCACGATGGTGAATTGGCAACATTTGCGGAGCTGCTACGTCTTGTTGCTGCAATTGATGGTATTGACCGTATTCGTTATACCACCAGTCACCCAATCGAGTTTACGGATGACATCATTGATGTTTATACCGATACCCCAGAACTCGTAGACTACTTACATTTACCAGTACAAAGCGGCTCAGATCGTATTTTAACGATGATGAAACGCCCTCACACTGTTCTGGAATATAAATCTAAAGTTCGCAAGCTACGCAAAGTACGTCCGAATATCACAATGAGTTCTGACTTTATCGTTGCGTTCCCTGGCGAAAGTGACCAAGACTTCCAAGATACGATGAAATTGATCCGCGATATTGATTTTGATATTAGCTTCAGTTTTATCTTTTCCCCACGTCCTGGTACACCTGCAGCAGATTATCCGTGTGATATCCCTGAAGAAGTTAAAAAAGAACGCTTGTATGAACTGCAACAACAGATCAATACTCAAGCAATGCGTCATGCACGCCAAATGTTAGATACCGAGCAGCGTATTCTTGTTGAAGGCCCTTCTCGTAAGAACATTATGGAATTACGCGGTCGCACCGAGAATAATCGCATTGTAAACTTCGAAGGCTCTGCTGAGTTAATCGGTCAGTTTGTTGATGTGAAAATCATTGACGTATTTACCAACTCACTACGTGGCGAATTGGTACGTACTGAAGCAGAAATGGATCTACGTGTTGCCATGACACCATTAGAAGTTATGGAAAAATCACGCAAAGAAGATGAATTGGGTGTAGGCGTATATACTCCATAGTATAACGCCCGTCTAACGACAAGTAGGACGCGCCCAGAACCATGGCCACCCAACTTTACGGGTGGCCACATTGAAGAGGCAAATCTTGAGCAAAGTTATTACTGTAGAATTCAACCTGGAACCCGCCAATAACCAGCGTCTTTCCAGCCTTTGTGGCCCTTTCGACGATAACATCAAACAACTTGAACGCCGTCTGGGTGTAGAGATCAACCACCGAAGCAGCAGCTTTAGTGTCGTTGGCCAACCTCATACTGCTGACGCCGCAGCTGATATCATCAAAACCTTGTATGTTGATACTGCCCCAGTACGCAATACCATCCCTGATATCGAACCTGATCAGATCCACCTTGCCATTAAAGAATCTGGCGTGCTTGAACAGTCGACTGAATCAAGTATTCCTTACGGCAAAGAAGTGACGATCAAGACCAAAAAAGGGGTGATCAAACCACGTACGCCGAATCAGGCACAATACATCAGTAACATGGTTCGCCATGATATTACTTTTGGCATTGGCCCAGCTGGTACTGGTAAGACTTACCTGGCGGTTGCTGCCGCAGTTGATGCCCTTGAGCGCCAAGAAATCCGCCGCATCCTATTGACCCGCCCTGCCGTTGAAGCGGGTGAGAAGTTAGGGTTCTTGCCGGGCGATCTCAGCCAAAAAGTCGACCCTTATCTACGTCCTCTCTATGACGCTTTATTTGAGATGCTAGGCTTTGAGCGCGTCGAGAAACTAATTGAACGCAATGTCATCGAAGTCGCACCACTCGCTTACATGCGTGGTCGTACGCTTAACGATGCCTTTATCATCCTTGATGAGAGTCAAAACACCACCGTCGAACAAATGAAAATGTTCCTGACGCGTATCGGCTTTAATTCTCGTGCGGTGATCACCGGTGACGTAACGCAAATCGATTTACCTCGTGGTGCTCGCTCGGGTTTACGTCATGCTATTGAAGTGCTCTCTGACGTTGATGAAATTAGCTTCAACTTCTTCTTAGCTGATGATGTAGTACGTCACCCTGTCGTTGCTCGCATTGTTCAAGCCTATGAGGTTTGGGAAAGTGCCGACCAAAAGCAACGTAAGATAAATGAACAACGCCGTCGTGATGAACAAGCAGCCATTGTTGCAGCAGCAACTGCCACAGTAGCAACCTCAGTGGTTGAAACGGAAAAAACAAAGTAATGGCTATCTATTTAGATCTGCAAATTGCGACGGACAACCAGGAAGGCATGCCCAGTGAGGCTGACTTTCAACAATGGCTCGATGCAACTATCGCCCTATTTCAGCCAAATGCTGAGGTTACTATTCGCTTGGTTGATAATGCTGAGAGTCATTCGCTGAACCATGAATACCGTGGTAAAGATAAGTCAACGAATGTCCTGTCATTCCCATTCGAGTCACCACCGGGCGTGGAACTTGATCTGCTTGGTGATTTAATCATTTGCCGTCAAGTTGTCGAAAAAGAAGCAAAAGAGCAGAATAAAGCACTCAATGCCCACTGGGCACATATGGTTGTACACGGCAGTCTTCATCTGCTAGGTTATGACCATATCGAAGATGAAGAAGCCGACGAAATGGAAGGCTTGGAAACAGAAATTATGCAAAAAATGGGATTTAATGACCCATATGCAGAAGAAAAACTGTAACCTTTCTTTGAGACTGTTGTCGTATAGGTGTTGCAGCCAATACTGGGTGCAACACAACTCCCGTGGCACCGCCACTTAATTGATAGAGAAGTAATTCTTACAAGCAATGAACGAAGATAACCCCCAAAATTCTGAAGGTCCGAGTAGAAAGTCCTTCTTTGAACGTCTTGGCCAACTTTTTCAAGGTGAGCCACAGAATCGTGAAGAACTTGTTGAAGTTTTTCGAGATTCAGAAGAAAACGATTTGATCGACCACGACACCCGCGACATGCTCGAAGGTGTTATGGAAATTGCCGAGATGCGCGTTAGGGATATCATGATCCCACGTTCTCAAATGGTCACAATCGAACGTTCTCAGAAGCTAGATGATCTGATTGATTTAATTGTTGATGCCCAGCACTCACGCTACCCGGTGATCAGTGACGATAAAGACCATGTCGAAGGTATCCTTCTGGCAAAAGATTTACTCCGTTACTTACTACCAAACAGTGAACCATTTGATATGGACAAAGTGCTACGACCTGCGGTTGTAGTGCCAGAAAGCAAGCGTGTAGACCGTCTACTAAAAGAATTCCGCGAAGAACGTTACCACATGGCTATCGTTGTCGATGAGTTCGGCGGGGTATCAGGCGTTATCACCATTGAAGATATTCTTGAGCAAATCGTTGGCGAAATCGAAGACGAATTCGACGACGAAGAAGAGCAAGATGTCCGTCAATTAAGTAAGCATACTTTTTCGGTTAAGGCACTGACGACTATCGAAGATTTTAACGAAATGTTCCAAACTCACTTTAGCGACGAAGAAGTCGATACGGTGGGTGGTTTGGTAATGACCAGCTTTGGCCATCTACCCGACCGTGGTGAGATCGTTGAACTTGATGGTTACTCATTTAAAGTAACGTCAGCCGACAACCGCCGGGTTATCCAGTTGCAAGTGACCGTGCCTCACGAAGCACCCCAACCGACAACCACACCATAACGAATGACAAAAAATTCTTTAATGAAGTTGGGACAGCTAGCCTTAGCTGTTCCAGCAGGTGCATTAGCAACACTCTCTTTTGCACCTTATAATCACTGGTACCTCGCACCAGTATCTCTTTTTATCCTCTTTTTCTTACTCCAAAACCAATCAGCTAAACGATCTGGCCTTATCGGTTTCTTATGGGGACTTGGCTTATTTAGTACCGGGATCAAGTGGGTACATGTCAGTATTGCTAATTTTGGTGGTATGCCATGGCTCGCTGGCTGGGCATTAATGGCATTACTGATTGCCTACCTTGCCTTCTATCCTGCACTCTTTGGTTTTCTATTTAACAAATTCAATCGAGGGCGACCATTTCATCAACTGCTATTAAGTGGCCCAGTGATCTGGCTACTACTCGATTGGATACGTGGCTGGTTCATGACAGGCTTCCCTTGGTTATGGATGGGTTATGGTCAAATTGATGGCCCCTATGCCTCACTCGCCCCTATTCTAGGCGTCGAAGGGATAACGTTAGCATTAGTGCTAACCAGTGCAGCATTTGTTGCGGCGAGTTATTACCGCAATTGGAAGCCCCTGCTAATGCCTATCGGTATTATTGGGATCTGCTTACTGGCAGGCAATAAGCAATGGGTGATACCGAATCCAGATAAAGCCATTGATGTCGCAATGATCCAAGGCAATGTCGCGCAAGAGATCAAATGGTTGCCGAGCCAACGCTGGCCAACCCTAATGCAATATACTGACCTAACCCGAGAAAACTGGGATGCAGATCTTATCATCTGGCCAGAAGCTGCGATCCCTGCACTTGAAGCACAAATCCCGACGTTCTTACAGAATCTGGATGCTGCTGCGCGAAACAACAATAGTACGGTTATTACAGGTATCCTTGATCAAAATGAACAAGGCCAATACTTCAATAATATTCTGACGTTGGGTATGAACCAAGCGGGACCATATCAATACGAAAGTGCTGAGCGTTACACTAAGCATCACCTACTACCATTTGGTGAATTTGTTCCATTTGGCGATTTGCTTCGTCCAATAGCCCCGATTTTCAACTTGCCGATGTCTTCATTCAGCCGTGGTGAATTTATTCAACCGAACCTTGAAGCTAACGGTATTTCACTTGCACCAGCCCTGTGCTACGAAGTAGCCTTCAGTGAACAGGTTCGCCGTAATGTGAATATTGATACCGAGTTCTTACTCACGCTCTCGAATGACACTTGGTTTGGTACCTCTATTGGTCCTTTCCAGCACATGGAAATCGCCCAAATGCGCTCACTTGAGTTGGGCAAGCCATTATTACGCTCAACCAACAGCGGCGTCACCGCCGTTGTTGATCATACCGGTAAAATTATCGAACAAATCCCACAGTTCGAAATCGGTGTACTACGTACCAAAGTAATGCCAACAGACGGAATCACCCCCTATACCACCCTCGGTAGCTGGCCACTGTACCTCTATATTTTGTGGTCGATCACCCTGTCGTGGATTTTGATCCGTCGCCAGAACGGTCGCTTCCGTGATGAGCAACCACAAATTGACTATCACGACTAGCTTCAAGCTGATTCAAGCCTGAATCCCAGCTGAAAAATGATAAAAAGGCGAAGGTGACCCCTTCGCCTTTTTATTCACCTTGATAATATATCGACAGAAAAACATAAAAGCACAATACAACTCGCGCTACTAAGGGAATACACCCATGAAAATAATTACCAAGTTATTCACGACACTCAGCGCCGTCGCCATGCTATGCGTCGCTACCGGTTCAATCGCGAACGAAAACCTTGAAACTCAAGCGGCGTTAAACCAATTCAAAGCCTCTGCACAAACTCAACCCTTCTTTCTTTCATCATATGGTTATGCGGTCTTTCCATCGGTTGGTAAAGGTGGGTTCTGGGTTGGTGGCGCTTACGGCAGCGGAACCGTTTATAAAGATCATGACATTACAGGCACGGCAAAACTGTACCAACTTTCTTTTGGCTTACAATTTGGTGGCCAATCATACAGCGAGATTATTTTCTTTCAAGACAAGCGAGCATACGAACGCTTCACCAGTGGTAGCTTTGAGCTAGACGCTCAAGCATCAGCTGTTGCACTTACAGAAGGCGCACAAGCCAAAGCCGGCACAGCAGGGTTTAGTGCCAGCGCCAGTGATAACTACGTCGATACCAATTATACCAACGGTATCTCTGTCTTCACCTTTGCAAAAGGTGGAATGATGGTTGAAGCTTCGCTGGCTGGCCAAAAGTTCAGTTTTAAACCTCTGCATAACGCTTCAGCAGACAGCGATTCTAAAGATATCGCTCAAGACATAGCTCAGCCGGTTCAGTTACCAGAGCCAGCTCCAATGGCTATGATTGTCGAGACGGTAGAGCGCCCTGAGTAATCAGACTCAATAACATCACCAATAAAATAGCGAGGCTAAAGCCTCGCTATTTTTATTTTTTCTCTCCGTCTCACTGGTTCAAATGTTAAGGAGACAATGGCCGGCGGGTAAAACGCTCATGACCACACTTTAAACACGGTTCTATTTTTTTTACGTGAGTGATCAATTCATGGTGTCCGCATTTTTCACAAACTAAATTTCCAAGGCCTATCACTTCACCACTTTGATAAACACCTTGGTGCTTGAGATCATCCATTACTTCACGCCACTCTATCTGCGTTTTATCCGTAATTTCAGCCAACCCTTCCCAAATGGTTTCCTTAACAACCTGATAAAACGGACTTTCTGAAAACGGCTCCGAACTTTCTTCTACATTTTGACCGAACTCTTTCAGGTCTCGCTTAACATAAGCAGAGATCAGTGCCAGTTCATCTTTGGTCATGTCACTTGCAGCCTGACGGTATTTTGCCGTTGTCTCTGCCCATTGTTTAAGTTCATCAGGACTATGCTTAAGGGTTTCAGTTACCTGCTCCAACAGGGCTTCGTACTCTGATCGTTGCTTAGCCATAGGTCACCTCCTATCTGCTATTTCAGCAGCAAATTACGTGCCGCAAGCCCATTTACCGCGATTAAGCGGTAACTATTACGGCCCGAAACGGCCTTAGCTATTGTTGACACCTTTACCTTTAGTTATTCTATGCCGATTATATTGAATGTGTTTGTACTTAACTCACAAAATCCCGGATGTCATCGATGCAAGAACAATATCGTCCACAGGACATTGAACAGAAAGTTCAAGAACATTGGGACAACAAAAAGACCTTTGTTGTAAGTGAAGACCCTAATAAAGAAAAATTCTACTGTCTCTCCATGTTCCCGTACCCAAGTGGTCGACTGCACATGGGTCACGTGCGTAACTACACCATCGGTGATGTGATTTCTCGTTACCAGCGCCTGCAAGGCAAAAATGTTATGCAACCTATCGGTTGGGATGCATTTGGCCTACCAGCAGAAAATGCGGCAGTTAAGAACAAGACAGCACCTGCGCCTTGGACTTACGAGAACATCGAATACATGAAGAACCAACTTAAACTGTTGGGCTTTGGTTACGACTGGGACCGTGAATTCGCCACCTGTACCCCTGAGTATTACCGTTGGGAACAGGAGTTCTTCACTAAGCTTTATGAAAAAGGCTTGGTTTACAAGAAAACCTCTTCGGTTAACTGGTGTCCAAACGACCAAACCGTTCTAGCGAACGAACAGGTTGAAGACGGTTGCTGTTGGCGTTGTGATACCCCTGTAGAACAAAAGAAAATTCCACAGTGGTTCATCAAGATTACCGAATACGCACAAGAGCTTTTAGACGATTTAGATAACCTAGACGGTTGGCCTGAAATGGTTAAGACCATGCAGCGCAACTGGATTGGCCGTTCTGAAGGTGTTGAACTGACGTTCGACGTGAAAGATCACGAAGAGCTAGAAGTGTACACCACGCGTCCAGATACCCTAATGGGCGTAACGTACGTAGGCATTGCCGCAGGTCACCCACTGGCTGACGCTGCAGCGAAAAACAACCCAGAACTTGCTGCGTTTATCGAAGAATGCCGTAACACCAAAGTTGCTGAAGCTGAACTAGCAACGATGGAGAAAAAAGGCATGGCGACTGGCCTAACGGCTATTCACCCGCTAAACGGCCGTGAGGTACCAGTCTTCGTGGCGAACTTCGTCCTGATGGATTACGGCACAGGTGCGGTAATGGCGGTTCCAGCCCATGACCAGCGTGATTTCGAATTCGCGACTAAGTATGGCCTAGACATCGTTCCTGTGATCAAACCTGAAGACGGTAGTGATCTAGACGTATCTGAAGTCGCTTACACCGAAAAAGGCGTACTGTTTAACTCTGGTGAGTTCGACGGCCTAGGTTTCCAAGCTGCTGTTGATGCGATTGCTGCGAAGCTTGAAGCGGAAAACAAGGGTAAGAAAACCGTAAACTTCCGTCTACGTGACTGGGGTGTATCTCGTCAGCGCTACTGGGGTGCTCCAATCCCAATGGTAACGACTGAAGATGGTGAAGTTCACCCAGTTCCAGCCGATCAACTACCAGTGATCTTGCCGGAAGATGTGGTAATGGACGGCGTAACAAGCCCAATCAAGGCTGATAAGTCTTGGGCTGAAACCACCTTCAATGGTGAGCCAGCACTACGTGAAACAGATACTTTTGATACCTTTATGGAATCATCATGGTACTACGCACGTTACTGTTCACCACAAGCAGATGACATCCTAGACCCAGAGAAAGCAAACTACTGGCTGCCGGTTGATCAGTACATTGGTGGTATCGAGCACGCATGTATGCATTTGCTATACTCGCGCTTCTTCCACAAACTGCTTCGTGATGCAGGCTACGTAACATCAGACGAGCCGTTCAAGCAACTTCTTTGTCAAGGTATGGTATTGTCAGACGCGTTCTACCACACCAATGAGAAAGGCACGAAAGAGTGGATTGCACCAAACGATGTGACTATCGAGCGTGATGCCAAAGGTCGTATCGAAAAAGCGGTTGATGACCACGGTCGCGACGTTGCTCACTCAGGCATGATCAAAATGTCTAAGTCGAAGAACAATGGTATCGACCCACAAGAAATGGTCGACAAATACGGCGCCGATACTGTACGTCTATTCATGATGTTCGCATCTCCAGCAGACATGACGCTTGAATGGCAAGAATCTGGCGTTGAAGGGGCTAACCGCTTCCTTAAACGTGTTTGGAAACTGGTTAACGAACATGCAAGCAAAGGAACAGCCGACGCTGTTGATGTTGCTGCACTGTCATCAGCACAGAAAACACTACGCCGTGATGTTCACAAAACGATCGCGAAAGTGGGTGATGACGTTGGCCGTCGCCAAACCTTCAATACCGCTATTGCTGCTATCATGGAGCTGATGAACAAATTGGCTAAAGCCTCTCAAGAAAGCGCACAAGATCGTGCCCTACTTGACGAAGCACTGAAAGCAATCGTTCGTATGCTATACCCAATGACGCCGCATATCTGTTTTGAAATGTGGGAAACACTGGGTGAAAGCAACATCGACGACGCACAGTGGCCAATCGCTGACGACAAAGCAATGGTTGAAGATGAGAAGCTAATTATTGTTCAAGTGAACGGTAAGCTTCGCGCTAAATTTACTGTTGCCGCAGACTCAACCAAAGAGCAAGTCGAAGCACTGGCTCTAGGTGATGAGAATGTCACTAAGTTCACTGACGATAAAACAATTCGTAAAGTGATCTATGTACCAGGTAAATTACTGAATATCGTTGCTAATTAATATCGCTGCGAACTAAAGTAATTTCCTAGTGCCTAATCTGTGACCCTGATAAAGGGTCACAGTTATTCCGGCTCACCTTCTTTACCAGCACCACCAACGTCAGCCGGTCAGTTTTCACTCATTTTTCATGGAGCAGACTCGGTGAAAGCTTTATTTTCCCTTAAAAGCACAATCCGAACCCTCTTTGTTGCAGTTTTGGCACTCGCCACTGCTTCCTGTGGTTTCCACCTTCGCGGTAACTATATGTTGCCTGATGATATTGCCAAACTTTCCCTTACGAGCTTTGACCGCTATGGCCAACTACACCGTCAGGTTAAGTCCCAATTTAAACTTCACGGTATCGAGCCCGTCGCACCATCGAGTAAAGTACCTAACCTACACTTGATCAGCGAATCAACAGGCGAGCGTACCTTATCCCTGTATCAAAATGCCCGCGCAGCTGAGTATGAACTGACTTATACCGTTCGCTATCGTATTGTCGTACCAAATAAAGGCAGCCAAACCTACACATCTCGCGTTAACCGAACGTTTTTGGATAACCCATTAACCGCTCTGGCAAAGTCTGTTGAGCGTGACATGATTGAAGATGAGATGCGCCAGCAAGCCTCACGCCAAATTATGCGCCAGCTTGCTCGACTCACCGCCGACTTCAATAAGATGGAAGCCAATGAACTAGAGTTATTGCTTAAAGAAAATACGAATGAAGACGGTATAACAGTCACCACCGAAGAAGACACGGATCAACAAGCGGCGAATGACATTTTCAATAATGATTCGAGCAGCAATGAAGCCAACAATGCGAGTCGTACCAATCAGGTGACAACGGCAGAATGAGGATTTACCCAGAACAACTGGCGCAGCAATTAACAAAAGGGCTGCGCCAAACTTACCTACTATTTGGCAATGAACCACTGCTAAAGCTAGAGTGTAGTGATCAAATCAAGCAGGCAGCTATCACGGCAGGTTTTGAAGAGCGCCACAGCTTTACGGTCGATGCCCAGCTTGACTGGAACCTTGTGCTTGATTGCTGCCAAGCCATGAGTCTCTTTTCAGCTCGCCAAGTGATTGAGCTCATGCTCCCAGAAACGAGCTTGAACACTCAACAAGTAAAATCATTGCAAGAGGTAACGGCCTGCCTGCATCCAGACGTTCTTCTTTTACTGCAAGGCCCACGCCTGAATAAAAAGCAAGAAAGTGCAAAATGGTTTAAAGGGCTTGAAAGCAATGCCCTCTACTTGCCTTGTAACACCCCCGATAGCCGCCACTTACCAAGGTTCATCCAAGGTCGGTGCCAGCAGCTCAATTTAAAGCCCGATCATGAATCAGTACAAATGCTAGCGCAATGGCATGAAGGCAACTTACTTGCCTTATCACAAAGCCTGCAAAAGCTCGTGCTGCTCTATCCTGACGGTGAACTTAACGTTGTCCGCCTTGAAGCGGCCTTAAGCCGTCATAACCACTACACGCCGTTTCAATTACTTGATGCCGTGCTCGCAGGCCAAGGCAAACGTAGTCAACGGGTGCTTCGCCAGCTACAAGGTGAAGGCGTTGAAGCCATTATTTTGCTACGTACACTGCAGCGAGAGCTGACTCAACTGTATAAAATGCAAGAGATGGGCAGTAAAGGCACCCCGTTAAATGTGATTTTTGAAAATTACCGCATTTGGCAAAGTCGACGAGAAATTTATATCGGGGCACTGCACCGACTTCCACTTCCTGTGATTATTCGTTTATTACAACAATTAGCACACTTAGAAGTTAAAGTTAAAACGGACTACGATTATCAGCCTTGGGCCGACTTATCAGCTCTGTGCGCCGAAATGTGTGGGATCCGCACTCACCTTAATGGCGAGTTTTAATACAATATCGCAGTATTATGTAAAGTTAATGCCAACTTGTATCGCATAAGGTTGTGCGTGCTATACTGCGCCGCTAAATTGTAGCCCATATTGTCTGGCTACATTAATGACATATACACTCAAATGAGAGGTTTCCTTTGCAGGTTCAAGAACTACACGATTTTATTGTTGATAAAGTTGACGATATTAAAGCCCAGGACATCGTTACTCTAGACGTTCGTGATAAGTCTAGCATCACCGAGTTTATGGTTTTGTGTACAGGTACATCTAACCGTCATGTTGCCTCAATTGCTGATCACGTTAACAAAGAAACTAAGCTAGTTGATTTCCCTCCGTTTGGGATCAGCGGCGAAGACGATGGTGAGTGGGTAATCGTTGATATGGGTAGTGTCATGCTGCATATCATGCAAGAAGACGCACGAAACCTTTACCAACTGGAGAAGCTTTGGGGCTAATTGATCATGAAGCTTCAACTGATTGCTGTTGGCACTAAGATGCCTAAATGGGTCGAGGAAGGTTATAAAGAATATAGCCGCCGCTTCCCTAAAGACATGCCACTAGAACTGGTCGAAATTCCGGCAGGTAAGCGTGGTAAGAACGCTGATATTGCGCGTATTCTGCAAAAAGAAGGCGAGGCAATGTTAGCTGCAGTTGCTAAAGGTAACCGTATCGTCACGCTTGATATTCCAGGTAAACGCTGGGAGACCGAGCAACTGGCAGAGCAACTTGAAAGCTGGAAGCTGGATGGTCGCGATGTCTCGATTCTTATCGGTGGCCCTGAAGGGCTAGCACCTGCATGTAAAGCGGCAGCGGATCAAAGCTGGTCATTATCACCATTGACACTGCCCCACCCTTTAGTGCGTGTCATTATGGCAGAGAGCCTCTACCGAGCGTGGAGCATCACTGCTAATCACCCGTACCACAGGGAATAAGTGCCAATGAGACAAAAGCGAACGCAGATCCGCGATCATCGGGCTGAGTCGGCGCTGTTTTTCCGTCGAGCTCTTGTCTCATTTATCGGCATTATCGTGCTGGTAGGTATTCTGCTCACCAATCTGTACCACATTCAGATCAGTCAGCATGAAGACTACCAGACACGATCAAACGATAACCGGATAAAAGTTGTCCCTGTCGCCCCTAATCGTGGTCTGATCTACGATCGAAATGGCATTTTACTGGCCGAAAACCGTCCCGTTTACTCGCTCGAAATTACCAGTGAGAAAGTCGCCGATCTCGAAGAAACATTCCTGAGCCTCAAAGGTTTAATGGGCGTGACCGACGATCAAATTGAGCGTTTCCAGCGTGAGCGACGCCGTACCCGCCGCTTTAAGTCTGTACCAATATTGAATCAAATGTCTGAAGAACAAGTTGCTCTGTTTTCAGTCAATCAACATCGTTTCCCTGGTGTTGAAGTCAAAGCTTACCTTAAACGTTATTATCCATATGGCGAAGCACTAACCCATGTGCTTGGCTATGTCGCAAAAATTAATGACCGCGATATCCAGCGCCTTGAACGTGAAGAACAAATCAATAACTATAAAGCCACACGTGATATCGGTAAGCTCGGTATTGAACGATATTATGAAGATTTGCTCCACGGCACTTCAGGCTATCAAGAAGTCGAAGTAAATAGCCGAGGGCGAGTTATTCGCACCCTCAAATACGTGCCACCTATCCCGGGTAAAGATATTAAGCTCAACCTTGATATTGAACTGCAGCTTTATGTCAAAGAGCTCTTAACCGTGCGTAGCCAAGATCCAGATACTGGTGAAGAAAAAATCAAGTACAGACGTGGCTCAGTTGTCGTCCTTGACCCGCGCGATTCATCTGTCTTAGCGATGCTTTCCAGCCCAAGCTATGATCCGAACTTATTCGTCCATGGCATTTCCAACAAAGAATACAGTGCACTGCTTAATGATATAAACCGTCCACTGGTCAACCGAGTCACACTGGGAATATATCCCCCAGCGTCAACGATCAAACCTATGATAGCCGTTGCTGCATTAACCGAAGGGGTGATCACCACTCGCACAACACGTAATGATCCCGGTTATTGGCGGATCCCTAATTCAAACAGTCGCCCTTTCCGCGACTGGCTACGTTGGGGACACGGAAAAGTAAATATTCACAAGGCCATTGAAGAGTCTGTCGATACCTTCTTCTATCAAATCGCTTATGATTTAGGGATCGATCGCCTTTCAGATTGGATGACCCGTTTTGGTTTCGGTGATTATACAGGGATTGATATCCGTGAAGAGAGCAAAGCGAACATGCCGACACGTGAATGGAAACAGGCACGTTTCCGTCAACCGTGGTACCAAGGCGATACGATCCCGGTCGGAATTGGCCAGGGCTATTGGACAGCGACACCAATTCAGATAGCCAAAGCCACCACGGTATTAGTGAACCAAGGTCGGGTACAGGCACCTCACCTGCTAAAAGATATCATTGATGACAATGTCGAGATGCCCGCTCAATTTGATGACTACCCACCGATTGATAATGTCACTCCTGAAAACTGGGAGGTCGCCAAAGAAGGGATGCGTCGCGTACTGTTTGGAACTCGAGGCACAGCACGACGCGCCTTCTATGGTGCTGAGTATCAAGCCGGTGGTAAATCTGGCTCAGCGCAAGTCTTTGGCCTAGCAGAAGATCAAGAATATAACGCTGAAGAGCTTGAAGAACACTTACGAGACCATGCCCTGTTTACCGCATTTGCACCTTATGACAAGCCGGAAGTAGTGGTATCCATGGTACTTGAAAATGCGGGTGGCGGCTCATCAAACGGTGGTCCTGTTGCTCGTAGGATCTTTGACCACCTACTCCTCAAGCCAGATAACATAGAACCAGAAGCTACCGTGAACCAGAGTAAAATAGCAGAGGTATCTCAATGACAGTGATGGCCGCAACGGGCAGCAAACGAAGCTTAAGTGATCGTCTACACCTTGATGTTCCATTGCTGCTCGGTATTCTTACCCTCATGGGGTTTGCCTTAATGGTTATGTACAGTGCTAGTGGCCAGAACCTACCCATGATGGAACGTCAAGCCGTTAGGATGGTACTTTCCTTGTGCGTTATGTTTGTACTCGCCCAAATATCCCCTCGCCACTACGAAACATGGGCACCTTACTTGTTTGGTATTGGGCTGCTTCTGTTACTTGGGGTACTGTTTTTTGGTGAAAGTTCTAAAGGGGCACAACGATGGCTAAACCTCGGGTTTATCCGTTTTCAACCTTCAGAACTCATTAAACTCGCCGTACCCTTGATGGTCGCTCGTTTTATTGGCAGCCAGCCACTCCCCCCAAGCTTTAAAAACTTGGTGATCGCTTTGGTCATGGTTTTCGTCCCAACCATACTGATCGCTAAACAACCTGATCTCGGCACCTCTATTTTAATTGCCGCATCGGGCGTATTCGTCTTATTTTTATCTGGTATGAGCTGGCGTATTATTATCGCCGCAGCCGCCCTCGCTGGGTCGTTTATCCCTGTTATGTGGCTGTTTTTGATGCGCGACTACCAGCGCACACGCGTATTAACACTGTTTAACCCTGAATCGGATCCACTCGGAGCCGGTTACCATATTATTCAATCGAAAATAGCCATTGGTTCTGGCGGCCTGACAGGTAAAGGATGGATGCAAGGAACCCAGTCACAATTGGAGTTTTTACCAGAGCGCCACACTGACTTTATCTTTGCAGTTATTGCTGAAGAGTGGGGCCTTATTGGGGTCATTTGCTTGCTGGCAATTTACTTGTTTATTATTGGCCGAGGACTATTGCTCGCCAGCCGTGCCCAAACCGCATTTGGCAGAATGATGGCAGGGAGTATCGTACTCAGCTTTTTTGTTTATATCTGTGTAAATATCGGCATGGTCAGTGGTTTATTGCCCGTGGTCGGTGTTCCTCTTCCATTGGTCAGTTATGGGGGAACATCGATGGTTACCCTAATGGCTGGCTTTGGCATCCTGATGTCGATCCACACTCATAGAAAAATGTTGTCTAAGGCGACCTAAATGCGCAAATATCCTTTATTCCTATTGCTTCTATTGGCTGGTTGTAGCTCAACACCCAGCACTGAGCGCTATGACATCGCTGACGACATTGCGCCGGAATTATCACCAACGCTGGATCATATCGAAGATGCACAGCCCCGCTATGAAGCTAAAAGTTTAGCGGGAAATAAAGACTACACCTTACGCGGCCAAGATTATCAAATCGTCAGCAGTAATGAGCCTTTCACCCAAGAAGGTGATGCCTCTTGGTACGGCCAGAAATTCCATGGCCACAAAACCTCCAACGGTGAGGTTTATGATATGTACTCAATGACTGCTGCGCATAAAACCCTGCCGCTGCCGAGCTACGTCAAAGTCACCAATACCAACAATGGCAAAAGCGCCATCGTTAGGGTGAACGATCGCGGCCCATTCCATGAAGGACGTATCATCGACCTCAGTATGGCAGCTGCAGCACGCCTCGACGTCATAAAACACGGAACAGCTCCCGTTAAAATTGAACTGATTCAAATTGAGAAGCCGGAAGATCCAGAAGAGTGGCAAAGTGCCAACCCAAATCTGTATTTTGTTCAACTCGCTGCCGTAACCAACGAGAAAAAAGCGCAAGAAATTGCGGTAAGACTAGAACAAGAGTTCGATACAACCGTCGATCTTAAAAAAGCCGATTCGGCAGAAATTTACCGTCTTCGCTTAGGCCCCTATATCGACCGTGATGAAGCGATCTCTCAGCGAGAGAAAGCAAAAACAACCCATTATCCACAGGCCTTTATTATTACATCGAAGCGGGAATTTGACCCCAAATCATAGTCTAATAGGATGAATATCATTATTTGGTTGTTTATACAGCCAAATAATTGATGCTTTACGCACACACCTTCAATCGATTCCGCCCATATCAGTTCTAACATCATGATGACCTACAGCACTGGTCACCAAATGACAATCTGATATAGTGTGTGAAATTTTTTTGCAATCGACAAATTAAGTTACAACTATCATGAAAAAATCTGTTGCACTTATTCGCTCAGTCGCTATCTCAGCAACGCTTCTTGCGACGGCTACCGCTGTAGCTGCACCTGCTGTCGTACCAGAAGCTCCACAGATCGCGGCCAAGGGCTACGTTTTAATGGACTACCATTCTGGTAAAATTTTGGCCGGTAACAAAGAATACGACCAAATTCCACCAGCAAGCTTGACCAAAATGATGACAAGCTATGTCATTGGCCAAGAAGTCAACCGTGGCAATATCTCGATGGATGACACGGTTGTGATCAGTAAAAATGCATGGGCGAAAAATTTCCCAGGCTCATCAAAAATGTTCATCGAAGTTGGTAGCGAAGTAAAAGTTTCAGACCTAAACCGTGGCATCGTGATCCAATCAGGTAATGATGCTTGCGTGGCAATGGCTGAACATGTTGCAGGCTCTGAGGACTCATTTGTTGACCTAATGAACGCTTGGGCAAAAACACTGGGGATGGACTCAACCCACTTTGCGAATGTCCATGGACTCGATAACCCAGACCTATACTCTACCCCATACGACATGGCGCTGCTCGCACAAGGTTTGATCCGCGATGTGCCAGATGAGTTTGCTATCTATAAAGAGAAATCTTTTACTTATAATGGCATAACCCAATATAACCGTAACAGCCTGCTTTGGGATAAAAGCCTCAACGTTGATGGGCTAAAAACGGGCCATACTAACAACGCTGGCTACAGCCTTGTTAGTACGGCAACAGAAGGGCAGATGCGACTTATCTCAGTTGTTATGGGTACCAAAACCCCTAATGCTCGCAAAGCCGAAAGTAAGAAACTGCTAAATTACGGTTTCCGTTTCTTTGAAACGGTTTCTCCACACAAAGCAAATGAAACATTCGTTTCTGAAAAGGTATGGATGGGTGACACCGCTGAAGTTTCATTAGGTGTTAGCGAAGATACTTTTGTGACGCTACCACGAGGCCAAACGAAAGATCTCAAAGCGAGCTTTGTACTTGAAAAAGAACTGAAAGCCCCTATTAGCAAAGGCGACGTTGTCGGTAAACTATACTACCGTGTTGGTGACCAAGAGATTGCTGAATATCCGTTACTAGCCCTAAATGATGTCAACGAGGGTGGCTTATTTAGCCGTTTAATCGACTACATTATGCTGCTATTTAAAGGCTGGTTGAGCTAACCGCCTTCATTCAATACTAAACGCCGCCCCATGGGCGGCGTTTTTTTCGAAAAATATATAGCTAAAGCAAAGACTTTATAGAAATAGAGCACAAAATACGCTGCCACGTCTTTTCTTCGACATAGATCACATTAACGACCAAACTTGTGTTAACGCACCTGAGCTATTAATATGCTCTGCTAAAACGCAGCAATTCAAATGCAATATCTCGGAGTTCAGCATGCAGCAGCAAGAACAGCCAAAACTAAAAGACCTACTGGAGTTTCCTTGTAAATTTAGCTACAAGGTAATGGGTTACAACAAGCCTGAACTCCCAGATCTTGTGGTTGAGGTGATCCAACGCCACGCACCCGGTGACTACACACCGAGTGTAAAACCAAGTGGCAAAGGTACATACAGCGCCGTTTCTGTTTCAATTACAGCAACATCGATTGAACAAGTAGAAATCCTGTATAAAGAATTAGGCGAAATTGATATTGTTCGCGTAGTTCTATAACGACCACAATACCCCTATAAAATTGGCGGCTGAAAATTAAGTTGCCAAGTTTTATAATACAAATCGGTATTATGCACCCATGCGGGGTGTCATCATTTCAGGCCATGCCGAGTGACAAACATGATGGGTGTTACATTGCAAAAAAAGATTATCATCAGAAATCTTGGCCGCCGGGACTATGAACCAACCTGGCAAGCCATGCACGAATTTACCGATACACGCGGTGCAGACACTCTGGACGAGATCTGGTTGGTTGAACACAATGCCGTGTTTACCCAAGGCCAAGCGGGAAAAGCCGAGCACTTAATCAATACTGGTGATATACCAGTAGTACAAAGTGATCGTGGTGGACAAGTTACCTACCATGGCCCTGGCCAGCTAGTCGCCTATGTCTTGGTTGATCTGCGTCGTGATAAACTTGGTGTGCGTGATTTAGTTACCCACATCGAGAATACTGTTGTAAATACTCTATCCCACTTTGGGATTGAATCTAATGCCCGCCCTGATGCGCCGGGTGTGTATGTCAATGAACAAAAGATATGCTCACTGGGTTTGCGGATCAGACGCGGTTGCTCTTTTCATGGTCTGGCACTCAATATCAATATGGATCTGGCACCCTTTCTGCGTATTAACCCATGTGGCTACGCCGGGATGGAAATGACGCAAACAGCGTTGTTGAATGGCCCGACTGAACTTATGGAAGTTCAACCTGTACTTGTAGAAGAACTGATCAAACTGCTTGATTATCAGAGCGTTGAGTGGAAAACGGAAAGCAATTCAAATGAGTAAACCAATTAAAATCGAGAAAGGTGTCAAGTACCGCGATGCCGACAAAATGGCGCTTATCCCTACCCGTAATGTCGAGATAGAGGAAGCACCAAAGGAAGTACTGCGTAAACCAGAGTGGATGAAAATTAAACTTCCATCTGATAGTCACCGTATCCAAGAAATTAAAGCGGCGATGCGCAAGAACAATCTCAACTCTGTATGTGAAGAAGCATCATGCCCAAACCTGGCAGAATGTTTCAATCACGGTACAGCCACTTTTATGATCCTTGGTGCGATCTGTACTCGTCGCTGCCCATTCTGTGACGTTGCCCATGGCCGCCCACTACCACCGAATGCGGAAGAACCAACGCAGTTGGCACAGACCATCGCTGACATGAAACTACGTTATGTCGTTGTCACCTCTGTAGACCGTGATGATCTTCGTGATGGTGGTGCTCAGCACTTTGCTGATTGTACTCGAGAAATCCGAGCGAAGAACCCGAGCATCAGAATCGAAACATTAGTGCCCGATTTCCGTGGCCGTATGGATCGTGCGCTTGAGATCCTACGCGATAGTCCACCAGATGTGTTTAATCACAACCTTGAGACTGCGCCTCGCCTATATCGTAAAGCACGTCCTGGCGCGAACTATCAGTGGTCACTCGATCTACTGAAGAAGTTCAAGGAAATGCACCCTGACGTCCCGACGAAGTCTGGTGTAATGATGGGCCTAGGTGAAACTAAAGAAGAGATTGTCGAAGTATTGAAAGATCTTCGTGCCCATGGTGTAACCATGCTTACTTTAGGTCAATACCTTGCGCCAAGCCGTCACCACTTGCCGGTTGAACGTTATGTGCCGCCAGCAGAGTTCGACGAGCTAAAAGATATCGCTCTTGAGCTTGGCTTTACTCATGCTGCTTGTGGTCCATTTGTACGTTCATCGTATCATGCTGACATGCAGGCTCGTGGCGAAGAAGTGAAGTAAACAATCTTACTCACTGCAATAAAAAAACCGCTATCGGCTGAGCCAATAGCGGTTTTTTATTAATCGAAGAAAATAGACTTTAGCTATTATTTGCGCGTTCAATCGCCGCAGCTAATACTGGTGCTAAGCTATCTAGTTCTTCCTCTGTAACAGGCTTGCCATCAGAATCAGTAATACTGATTGACGTTCGGTTGCCAAGATCACCAAGCTGAATATTATACGTGCGGTCATCCAGTGCAATTGGCTTAGTACCCAGCTCTGTCCAGAATTCATCATCTGGAGACTTGAACTTCACTTCAACCGTACCTTGTGATCGGTTACGCCCTTCAACAGTGAAGCCTAAATCACCCAGCACTTCTGGGAACCGCTCCCAAAATACGTTATAAGGTGCACGTGCAATAATGATCGGTAAACCACTACGATCTCGCCCCATTGAAATTGGAATTTGTTTCACCAACTCCTGAGCTTTTATTCGTGCTTCATCTCGTACTTGTTGATCATATCGAGCGGTGATCAAGTTAGTCATTAAGATGCTATAACGTTCTTTATTATCCGCAGAAACAGGTTGCTCTACACCGGCTTCACGCCAAGCAACTAAACTTATCTGGTAGGTATAACGCCCACCTTCTGCTGACTTTTCAATACGGTATCGACTACCGATTTCGCTATCTTCATCAGCATTTGTCCAGCTCACCCAATCCGTATCCATCACATTCGCGGTTTGGTTTAGTAAGCTGATATCTTGCTCAGCAATAACTTTCTGGCTTAGCGTCCAAACTTTACTCAGCTCTTCTTGCTTGAGTAAGACTAAAGTCACGCCATCTTCATGCTTGATAGTACGAGCACCAGGAATAAGCGCTAAGACCTGTTGTGGCGGTCGAATATCAACCTCTGGCCCTAACCCTCCCTGAACATTCGACGCAGGAATAGTATAGTCGCTGACCTGAGAAGGCTGCGCTCCAGCAGGTAAGGTCCACTCTTCCAATGGCTTTGTATTCAGGTATTCAAAATCCTGATTTGCCTGACGGCGACGATCTGCGCCATCAGAACAACCAGCCAGTATTGCTACAGCAACAGCTGTAACCACTAGCTTATATTTGTAATTCATTACGCTTTTGCGCTCCTACGCTTTCGCAAATTACAGCAGTACGTTGGCATCTTTCAGAGCTTCTAATACTACTGGTTGTGCAGATTCACTTAGCTCAGTCAATGGTAGACGAAGGTCACCATATTTGATCAAACCAAGTTGATGCGCTGCCCATTTTACTGGGATTGGGTTCGATTCAACAAACAAGTGCTTATGCAATGGCATAATACGCTGATTAATTTCCTTTGCTGCTTCAAGTTGACCAGATAATGCCAACTTAAACATGGTCGCCATTTCTGGTGCAGCCACATTTGCTGTGACCGAAATCACACCATGTCCACCTTCTGCAACAAAATCTAGCCCTGTGGCATCATCACCGCTTAATTGGATGAAATCCTCACCACAAAGTTCCCGTGTTTTTTTCACTCGTGACAAATCAGCCGTCGCATCTTTGATGCCGACAATGTTATCAATAACAGAAAGGCGACCAACGGTTTCAGGTAGCAAGTCTACCGCGGTACGACCCGGTACGTTATAGAGAATTTGAGGTAAATCCGTCGCTTCAGCAATCGCTTTAAAATGCTGGTACAAACCCTCTTGTGTGGGTTTGTTATAATAAGGCGTGACCGTTAAGCATGCAGCAACACCTGTACCGGAAAACAATTTGCTAAAGGTGATGGCTTCATGAGTCGCGTTGGCACCGGTTCCAGCAATAACAGGAACACGGCCTTGAGCGTACTCTAATGTTTTTAGTACCACCTTCACGTGCTCATCAACAGTCAATGTTGCCGACTCACCGGTGGTTCCTACTGCCACTATTGCATCCGTTCCTGCTGCAATGTGGTATTCAACTAATGATGCTAAGCTAGCGTAATCAACTTCACCAGCTTCATCTAGTGGCGTAACTAACGCTACCATGCTTCCTGAAAACATCTCCATCTCCCCTTAAGAATAAATTCTTGGCAGCTTTATTATTTGGCACCACTTCAAATCATTAGATCCCGAAAACGATAACCCGAATAATAAAGCGGCCAAGCAAAACCATACTACTTTTCAGTTACAGTAAACTCAAGACAGAAGTAAGTAAATCAGTTAACTACCGCAACAACGTATTCGCTAAATTTTGTCGAGCGGGTAGCTAGCCGGATTCATTGACTGTGCTACCATGCTGGAGTATTCATTACGTGATATAAAAAATATGGAACATTACTTAGTTATTACTGCTGTTGGTACGGATCGCCCAGGGATTTCAGATGAAATCACACGTTTGATCACTCATTGTGGCTGTAATATTGTTGACAGCCGACTGGCACTCTTTGGCCATGAATTCACGCTAATCATGCTACTTTCTGGTAACACCAATGCGATGTCGCGGGTTGAAGCCACTTTGCCGCTTAAAGCCCAAGAGCATGATTTGTTAACCGTAATGAAGCGGACAGAAAAACATGAATATCGTTTTTTCCCTTACACCGCTGATTTTAGTATCGAGGCAACTGACAGCCCTGGTCTGATCGAGCAGTTCACCCATTTTTTTGCCCATAAAAACGTTGATATCGCATCATTAAGTGCTCAAACTCACGAAAGTCATGATGTAGACGCACCAAACAAATTTCAGTTGCAGATCAGTACCAACCTACCTGAAGGCTGCAACTTAATAACACTACAAGAAGAATATGAAGCACTCTGCCAAGATCTTTTAGTAACCGGTAGCGTGACCTTCGTCGGCCATAATCAATAAGGAAAACACTATGAAGACTTTGACCGCAGGTACGCCAGCGCCAGCCTTCACATTACAAAACCAAGATGACGTCCCCGTTAGCCTTGCTGACTTTAAGGGAAAAAAAGTACTCGCGTATTTTTATCCTAAAGCGATGACGCCAGGCTGCACAGTACAAGCGTGTGGCTTGCGTGACAGCAAAGCAGAGCTTGATGCCTTTAATGTTGAAGTACTGGGGATCAGCATTGATGCCGTTAAGCGTCTGCCTAAGTTTATCGAGCGGGATAACCTAAACTTCACCCTGCTTTCAGATGAAGACCACGCGGTGACTGATCAATTCGGTATTTGGGGTGAGAAAAAATTCATGGGTAAAGTCTACGATGGCCTGCATCGTACCAGTTTCCTGATTGATGAAAACGGTATTATTGAACACGTATTCAATAAGTTCAAAACCAAAGATCATCATGAAGTTGTATTAAGCTACCTCAAAGAAAATAGCTAAACATTTTCAGCTTTATCAAGTCCTAAAAAAGGCCGCACTTCAACTGGCGGCCTTTTTAGCATCTACTCTATTTGTTCCAACTATTCCTGAATGTCATCCACTATTGGCTCTGAGGAAGGAAACGCATTCCATACAGCCTTGACCAGCGTTGCCAATGGTATCGCAAAGAACACGCCCCAAAAGCCCCACAGACCGCCAAAAACTAATACTGCAACAATGATCCATACCGGGTGCAGGTTCACCGCTTCTGAAAACAGAACAGGGACGAGCACATTCCCATCAAGGGCCTGAATAATGCCGTAGGCAACTAGCAACCACCAAAAGTCTGGGCTAATCCCCCATTGGAACAAACCAACCATGGCAACAGGCAGTGTCACCACAGCAGCACCGATATAGGGGATTAGAACCGAGAAACCGACCAATACGCCTAAGAGAACGGCATAGCGGAGATCCATAACAGCGAACGTCACATAACTCGTGATGCCCACGATGCAAATTTCAGTGACCTTACCTCGAATATAATTCGAAATCTGCTGATTCATTTCAGCACCAACCTTGCTCGCTAAGCGACGGTTTTTAGGTAACACACCACTTAGCGTTGCTAGCATTTCTTCTTTATCGGTCAATAAGAAGAAAACCAATAAAGGCACCAAAATTAAATACACAGCCAACGTAGCCAAGCTCACCAATGAAGCAAGTGAACCTTTCACCGCACTTTCACCCATCCCCAGCACTTTTTCACGCAAGGTACTCATGAAGGTACCTACTTGGTGGGGTTGAACAAAGTCTGGATAGCGCTCTGGTAAGCTCAATACATACTCTTGGAAGCCGTTAAACATATTTGGTACATCGGCTAATAGGTTACCGACCTGATGCCAAATGGTTGGAACCAAACCAAACACAGCCATCACCATCAAACCGGCAAATATCATCAATACCGTGATGACGGCAAACCGACGCGGCAAACCTAATCGAGTAAGCTTCATAACTGGCCACTCAAGCAAGTAGGCAAGAACAATAGCAACAAGCAGCGGCGCGATGAGGTTACCGAAAAAGTAAATTGTCAGAAATCCACCCAACAAAATAGCGACTAAGCTAACAGCATGGGGATCAGAAAAACGTCGCCTGTACCAGCGATTAAGCATATCCAACATAAAAAGATTACTGCCTTTTGGTCACAATTATTACAAGTACCTGATGACTATCAGCTTGTACTTCGATATTAAAGCCATGAGCTATAAGATAACGGGGAATGTCTTGCCGTGCACCTGAATCAGCAACATGGATTTCAATTTGCTGACCAACACTCAATGCCTTGGTCGCTCGTTTAGCCATTAACAGTGCCATAGGGCAACGTTCTGCAGTCAAATTTAGTAACGCGGTTTCCATTCCAGTATACTGACAATTATTCTCCATAGGGGTATTGTAAAGGACATCTACTCGACAAAAAAGAAACCTGTGCAAGGTTTCGTTGTCTTAGCTACTCATCACTCTCTCAGATAGAGCAGATTTAGTCTCGCATCACGCGAAAAACAGTAAACGTAACAAGGCGGTTGTATTTTAAATATGTTTCGATTTACTAAGGCACCAGCCTTTATACTCATTAGTGCATTACTTGGTACCAGTTTTCCTGCGTCAACGAACTCGATAAATAGTCTACCTGAGATCGGGATGGCCGCAGCCTCAACCTTAAGCATTGAAAAAGAAATCGAGTATGGGGATGCTTACATGCGCATGATCCGGGCAAGCATGCCTGTCGTTAGCGATCCTCTCTTATCTGAATATATTCAAGATTTGGGTCACCAACTGGTCGCCAATGCGAGTGATGTCCGTACCCCGTTTAACTTTTTCATGATCCAAAACCGCGAAATTAACGCATTTGCCTTTTTTGGCGGCCATGTCGCAATCCATACCGGTTTGTTTCTTCATGCAAATACTGAAAGTGAGCTGGCGTCTGTTGTTGCTCACGAAATAGCCCATATTACCCAACGGCACTTAGCCCGTAGTATGGAAGATCAAGCCAAGAAGTCACCCGCAACCATGGCAGCACTCATTGGTTCTTTGATGTTAGCAATCGCTTCTCCCGAGGCAGGAATCGCTGCCATTCATGCAACAACCGCAGCATCAGCACAAGGGCAAATCAACTACACCCGCAGTAATGAAAAAGAAGCAGACTATATTGGTATTAGGACGTTGGCTAAATCTGGCTTTGATGTACAGGCTATGCCTCGCTTTTTTGGTCGACTAGCCGATCAATACCGCTACGCCAGCACGCCACCGCAGATGCTACTGACTCACCCATTGCCTGAATCGAGGGTTACCGACAGCCGAGAGCGTGCCAATCAATACCCTAGTAACCAAGTTCAAGAATCTTTACGCTATGAATTAGCCCGTGCTCGTATCATTGCCCGTTATGCGGGTATCGATGGCAATGCGGCTTTAGATTGGTTTGAACGCAGACTAAAACGTGCCAATGGCGCAACCCGCGATGCCTTAAATTATGGTAAGGCGCTGGTTTACATCGATACAGGCAAATACCAGCAAGCACATGCCTTACTTGACCCGCTTCTAGCTGCAGAACCCAACAACCGCTTTTATATTGATTCGGCGACTGATCTCGACTTATATGAAAAACAATTTGATCGGGCTATATCTCGCTTAGAAAATGCGCTCAAGGCGACCCCTAATCATAAAGTGTTGAGCTTAAACTTGGCACATGCATTACAAGAGGCTGACCGCAATAACGAGAGTATCCCCATTCTGACCCGTTATACCTATGACAACCCACAAGATGCAAACGGCTGGCACTTACTTGCTCAAGCACAAGCCGCAAATGGGCGCCGAGATGCCGAGTTAGCTGCACGAGCGGAATTAATGGCATTACGAGGTGCTTGGGAAAAAGCCATTCAGTTTTATATTCAGGCGAGCCAACTTGTTGATATAAATTCATTAGACCAAGCTCGCTATGACGCTCGTATTGACCAACTACGTTTGGCACGTTCACGGTTTGCAAACCTCTGACCATGCTCTCAAACCTAAATGCTAATCCATTTCTTCTTACTGACACTTGCTCTACAATAGGGCAACATAACTAAAACACTCTACTGGCCGCTGGAAAGCGGCCATCAGCGCTCATAGGAAGAAACCATGCCAGTGATCATCTATCATAACCCTCGTTGTTCTAAAAGCCGCCAAACATTAGCCTTACTCGAAGAAAACAATGTTTCTCCAGAGATTGTCAAATACCTTGATGACACGCCAAGTAGCGAGCAATTACAAACGCTGCTAAAGCAACTCGGTTACAACTCAGCGCGCGATATGATGCGTACCAAAGAAGCTCTTTACAAAGAATTAGCGCTTGGCGAAGACAGTGTGACCGAGCAACAGCTCTTTGAGGCCATGGCTGCAAACCCTAAACTGATCGAACGCCCAATTGTTGTCAATGGCAATAAAGCGGCCATGGGTCGACCACCAGAGCAAGTACTAACCATTCTGTAGTGAACGCAGATTGGCAAACACCGCAGTTAAGGCAGATAGATGAATAGTATTTTGGTGCTCTATTACAGTCGTCATGGCAGTACACGTCAACTCGCCCGACAAATAGCCCGTGGAATCGAACAGGTTGCAAATTGTGAAGCCGTTTTACGCACAGTGGCCGATATCAACCATCTCGGTCAAACCACGGAGACATCACAAGGTGATCTGCTGGTTTCTCGAAACGATCTCGATCAATGTCTCGGGCTAGCAATGGGAAGTCCTGTACGGTTTGGCAATATGGCAGCACCGTTAAAACACTTTATTGATTCGACCAGTACTGAATGGTTATCAGGCACGCTTATTGGTAAGCCAGCATGTGTTTTCACCTCCTCATCATCGATGCATGGAGGCCAAGAAACGACCTTGCAATCCATGATGTTGCCATTGCTACATCACGGCATGTTAGTCATGGGGATCCCCTACTCACAGCCTGCTTTGCATACAACAACATCAGGTGGTACACCGTATGGGCCATCTCACTTGAATCATGGAGCAGACCGACAGTTAAGCCGAGAAGAGTGCGAACTCGCACAAGCGATGGGAAAACGGCTAGCTCAAGCTGCGCTTAAATTACAATGATCACTATACCCCGCTCACTGGGTACAAATAGGTCATAAAAGGATGTCACATGACCGCGATGAGTAAAACAACCCGCAGCTTACGCTATGCGGCACTAACGGCGAACCTGTCTTTATTAGGCTGGGTGGGTTTATGGCAAAGCACCTTATCGCCACACCCACACCTTAACAATATCGTTCTTGCCGGTGTATGGATGCTGCCTATACTGCTTCCTCTAAAAGGCATTTTAGCGGGTAAACCCTATACCCACGCATGGGCTAACTTCATTTTAATGTTCTACTTCCTTCATGCTCTTACCTTGCTATGGGTGGATGAAGGTGAACGCTGGCTGGCGTTAGTAGAACTCATACTGACGACTAGCGCATTTATCGCCAACATTTTATTTGCGCGGATGCGAGGTAAAGAGTTAGGAATAAAGCTGAAGCGATTATCTCAAGTAGAGAAAGAAGAAAAAGCACGACATGAAGGGCCAAAGTCCTAAAACGTTATCGTAGTACGATCAAAAACGGTGGGCATGCCCACCGTTTTTTCAAGACTCAAATCACATAGAAACGACTAAGGCGTCCAATGGAATACTTTGGCCTGCTTCGCTGGACGCGTATTAACAGGAGCCACCTCTAGTCCCTCGCTTCTGCTATTTTCTACGTCAGGCACAGAGGTTGATACTCCTTCAGTGTCAATCGGTTGACTTGGCTCAGGCGTCGATTCTGGTGCTTGTAACTGAGTCGCCCGAATCATCCCCTCAACCGTTGGCTCGCTGTCGATTTCTTCCTCTGACTCAATGACTTCGCTCGCTTGCATGTCTTCGGCAGTAACAGGCGTAGCTGATGAAAGTCGACGATCTTGGCTTAACTCTCGCTGAAAGGCATCTTCAGTACTTAAGAGCTGAACGGTAAACTCAACACTCTGCCCTTGAATTTTATGCGCATTTACCGCAGCAACAGACGTTAAGTTTGTCATCATCCGCTCTAGTGTAAAGAAATCTTCTGATGACTGGATATTATCCACCACTACCGACACTAAGCCAGAATTATCGCCGCCAAGTGGCACCGCATATTTTGCCGCCAAGTGATCGGTAACCTGACCCACCATTTGAGTTATGGTCTCAGCCCTCGTTCCTTCAATACGCCCTTCCACAGGGACTAACTGAGCCGTTGCAAGACGCTCTGCATTTTCCGAAAAAAGTTGCCAGCCAAGTTGTACATTGCCATCACCCATTTGACGTGCACGAGCAACTACGATGGCATCAGGTTGATAACGGAGGCTCGCGCCCGATATCGGCTGAACAAAACCACCCCAAAGATCGGGAATACTAATTGCTGTAACATCTTCAAAATCACCAATCGGTAACATCACAGGTAAACCACGCACATCTGATGCGCGTTTCACATCCTGTATTAAAGCATTACTGGACTGATCCCATACTATATTACGGCTTCGGTTGGCATCTTCGACCAACCATATCAGTACATTTGGACGCTGCTCACCCCATAGTGTGGAATTTGCTTGCGTTAGTAAGTTACGGATCCGAGCACGATCAAACGTCAAATCCAGTGTTTGTTGGCCATCCAAATTACCATAGCCAAATTGACTAACGTACTGGCTACTATTCTTGATTGCTTTGGCAATCACTTCATTTTGTACTATCCCACTCTGACCAGAAACTTTGATCAGCACCTGTTGCAGCGCCTGATTACGAGCGGCTTGCTCAGACTGTCTATCCGTATCTGGCAGTATCACCTGCGCTTGATACAAGTTGGTAACCGTTGCCGCTTTTAACGGCAGGGCTAATATCACCATGAAAAGTAAAGCAACACGCAACATAGTAAACTCATTCATTACTTAATTAGGGCCTGATCATAAGGTGATAGTATCTCGCTCGGCAACTGCTTCTGACACAAAATTAGAACTCTTTTGAGTATTTTCACCACGAATTGGTAATAAGTATCTGTCATTACAAGTAATCCATCGTCAGTAAATTGTGATAATTCCGCTTTTACATAAGTAACACAATGTATCGAGTAAATAATTGATCTTCCCGCTTAGGCAAACGTTTTCTACTGTGATAATATTCCGCGATTTTTTTTATTGTTGGGTGGGAATTTATAATGATGCAGATATTACAGGGTGCACAGATGCTATTTGTTGCATTTGGTGCCTTAGTCTTGGTGCCCCTTTTAACAGGGCTAGATCCTAATGTTGCCCTATTCGGTGCTGGTATCGGTACACTGCTTTTCCAAGTTATCACCAAACGATCTGTTCCAATCTTCCTTGCTTCCTCTTTTGCTTTTATTGCTCCTATCATGTACGGCGTCCAAACCTGGGGCATTGCTGCAACTATGGGCGGCCTAATGATGGCAGGGGTGGTTTATATTTGCATGGGTGTCGTCATTAAAGTTCGTGGCGTCGGTATTATCCATAAACTACTTCCTCCCGTCGTGGTTGGCCCTGTCATTATGGTCATAGGCCTCGGCTTGGCCCCCGCAGCTGTGAATATGGCTGTAGGCAAAACAGGAGACGGTGCCGTTCAGCTCGTTAATGGTGATGCCGCCATCTGGATTTCTGCCATTTCCCTACTAGTAACGATTGGGGTTAGCGTTTTTGCAAAAGGTTTCTTCAAACTCGTGCCTATCATGGCGGGGATCGTGACTGGCTACCTGACAAGCTTGGCATTCGGCGTTGTTGACTTTACGCCCGTTCAACAAGCTAGCTGGTTGGCCATGCCAAACTTTACCTTTCCTGAGTTCAACATTAATGCCGTATTATTTATGATCCCTGTAGCGATAGCGCCTGCAGTCGAACACGTAGGTGACATGCTAGCAATATCGAATGTTACGGGTAAGGATTACCTAAAAAAACCAGGCCTACATCGCACTATCGCTGGTGACGGCGTGGCAACGATTGCGGCTTCAATGGTTGGAGCTCCACCCAATACCACATATTCGGAAGTCACAGGCGCTGTAATGCTAACAAAGTCATTCAACCCGGTGATTATGACTTGGACTGCGGTAACGGCGTTAGTATTAGCGTTTGTGGGTAAGCTCGGCGCAATGCTTCAAACAATTCCTGTCCCGGTTATGGGCGGTATAATGATCCTGTTGTTTGGGTCAATTGCCACTGTTGGGCTAAACACCCTCATCAAAAACCAGGTTGATTTACATAAAGCGCGTAACCTAGTGATTGTGGCTGTTACTCTTGTATTTGGTATTGGCGGTATGGCATTTGGTATTGGCGAGTTTAGCCTACAAGGGGTAAGCCTTTGCGGTATCGTTGCGATACTCCTAAACCTGATCTTACCTGATGATCTTGGTGAGAATCACGTTGTTGATAACGCTCAAATCGATGAAGACCGCCACTAGCATTGATGCAGATTGCTAAACTTCAGATATAAAAAAACCGGACTATCGTCCGGTTTTTTTATCGCTTGAGTAATTACTTCGTGCCGAAGATCTTATCACCCGCATCGCCCAAACCAGGAACGATGTAGCCTTTATCATTTAGCTTTTCATCAATTGCTGCAGTGTACAGCTCTACATCTGGGTGTGCTTTCTTAAGCGCTTCAATGCCTTCAGGAGCAGCAACCAACACCAGAACTTTAAACTGCTTACAACCTTGCTCTTTCAATAGGTCTAATGTAGCAATCATAGAGCCACCAGTCGCTAGCATTGGATCTACAACCAATGCAATACGCTCATCGATGTTTGACGCCAGCTTGTTAAAGTATGGAACTGGCTCTAATGTTTCCTCATCACGGTAAATACCGACAACACTAATACGCGCACTTGGCATATGCTCAAGTACACCATCCATCATACCCAAACCAGCACGCAAGATTGGCACAACGGTAACTTTCTTGCCTTTGATTTGATCAATTTCAACTGGACCATTCCAGCCTTCAATCGTCACTTTTTCTGTTTCGAAATCTGAAGTCGCTTCGTACGTAAGCAAGCTACCAACTTCTGTGGCTAGCTCACGAAAACGCTTAGTGCTGATATCACCTTCACGCATAAGACCAATCTTATGTTTTACTAACGGGTGTTTCACCTCAACGACTTTCATCTCTGACTCCTAGACACGCAAAATTTAAAAAAAACGCATTATTATACACTAGACCAATTGTAGCTAGATAGTGCTCAGGTCATCGTTTGCTTAAGAATTAGTCAGCAATATTTATTGACGCAAACGTTTCCCTTTACGCCCTGACTGCTGTTATCATAGCCCCGCTTTTTTACTTTAATACGTTGAGGGATCTCCTGTGAGCGACAATAACTCTTCTCTTAGTTACAAAGATGCTGGTGTTGATATCGATGCAGGTAATGCATTAGTTGATCGTATTAAAGGGGTGGTCAAACGCACCCACCGTCCCGAAGTCATGGGCGGAATTGGTGGTTTCGGTGCACTATGTGCCCTACCAACCAAGTATAAAGAGCCGGTATTAGTTTCTGGTACAGACGGCGTGGGCACAAAACTTCGTTTAGCGATGGATTTAAACAAGCACGATACAATTGGTATCGACTTAGTAGCCATGTGTGTAAACGACCTGATTGTTCAAGGTGGCGAACCTCTGTTCTTCCTTGATTACTACGCAACAGGTAAGTTAGACGTAGACACTGCTGCTGCAGTTGTTGCAGGTATTGGTGAAGGCTGTATTCAATCTGGCTGTGCACTGATTGGTGGTGAAACAGCTGAAATGCCAGGTATGTACCATGGCGAAGACTATGACGTCGCTGGCTTCTGTGTTGGTGTTGTCGAAAAAGCTGACATCATCGATGGTAGCAAGGTTAAAGCAGGTGATGCTCTAATTGCTGTTGGTTCTAGCGGCCCTCACTCAAACGGTTTCTCTTTGATCCGTAAAATCCTTGAAGTATCTGACGCTGATTTAAGCCAAGAACTTGAAGGTAAAGCACTATCTGATCACCTACTAGAGCCAACAAAAATCTACGTAAAATCAACACTGAAAATGATGGAAAGCTGTGATGTTCACGCTATTTCACACATTACAGGTGGTGGTTTCTGGGAAAATATCCCTCGCGTTCTACCGGAAGGTACGAAAGCAGTCGTTAACGGTAATAGCTGGGAGTGGCCTGTTGTCTTTAACTGGCTACAAGACGCTGGTAATGTTGATACTTACGAAATGTACCGCACCTTTAACTGTGGTGTTGGCCTTGTCATTGCGCTTCCACAAGAGCAAGCAGATCAAGCTATCAACATTCTGAACGCTGAAGGCGAAAATGCATGGCTACTTGGTAGCATTGCTAACGCTGATGCAAGTGAAGAACAGGTGGAGATCCTGTAAGCCGATGAAAAATATCGTCGTTCTTATTTCCGGTAACGGATCTAACCTTCAAGCTATCATTGATGCCTGTGATTCAGGCATCATTGAAAACGCGAAAGTCGCCGCTGTATTATCAAATAAAGCGAACGCTTACGGCCTTGAACGGGCAAAAGAATCAGGCATTGATGCGCTACATTTATCAGCAGCAGATTTCACAGATCGTGCAGAATACGATCAGGCAATGGCAGGGTTGATTGATAACTACCAGCCTGATTTAGTGATTTTGGCTGGATTCATGCGTATTCTGAGCGGCGATTTTGTTCGTCACTACCAAGGGCGAATGATCAATATCCATCCGTCGTTGCTGCCTAAATACACGGGCCTTAATACCCACCAGCGAGCCATTGATGCCGGTGATACGGAGCATGGGACCAGTGTACATTTCGTTACTGAAGAGCTAGATGGTGGCCCCGTTATCTTGCAGGCTAAAGTACCCATTTTTAATGGCGATACTGTAGAAGAAGTGACCGAACGAGTGCAAGAACAAGAGCACCGAATCTATCCTCTTGTCGCAAATTGGTGTCTTCAGCAGCGGGCAATAATGAACGGTGAGCAAGCCGTTGTTGATGGTAAAACACTGTCAGAACAGGGGTATGCAACGGAAGACTAATCGTCGTCTGGCCCATATCGACCCTATAAAAAACGCGACCTCGGTCGCGTTTTTATTTTTATGAATTCTGCAGTATTACACCGTTCGGTTATGGACCAATTCACCATAATGAAACACACCGAATTCTCCCGGCAGCATTTTATGCCAGCTTTCATCATTCGTCAGCGGTTGAGTTGCAACCACCGTCACCACATCATTGGGTGTCGTTTCTTGTTGAAAATCAATCGTTACATCTTCATCAATCAACGATGCTTGACCAAACGGTGCACGGCGCGTTATCCAGTGTAAATTATTGGTACAGTAGGTAAGTACATACTCACCATTACTTAACAGCATGTTGTACACGCCAAGTTCTTTTAACGTGTCGCAACTCTTCGCGACCAATTTAAACACCGCTTCCCAGTCATCGGTTGGTTCAGGATATTCAGCTTCTAGCTGATTAAGTAACCAACAAAAAGCAATTTCACTATCCGTGTCACCAACGGGCTTAAATCGCCCAGTATCTAAAGATTGATACCCCGTTAACTGGCCATTATGCGCAAAAGTCCAATAACGTCCCCAAAGCTCACGTGTAAATGGGTGGGTGTTTTCTAAATTAACCCCACCTCGGTTTGCCTGCCGAATATGGCTGACAACCGCACAGCTTTTTATTGGGTATTCCTGCACTAGTTCCGCAATACGCGATTGGCAGCTAGGGTTAGGATCTTTAAATGTGCGAAATCCCCTCCCCTCATAGAAGGTAATTCCCCAGCCATCACGATGTGGCCCAGTATTGCCACCACGCTGCATTAAACCTGTAAAACTAAAACAAATATCAGTTGGCACATTGGCACTCATGCCAAGTAGTTCACACATAGTCCATCATGCTCTATCACATAGCCTAGCCACCACAGTCAGTGGTTACTCAGCCATTTCTTTCTCAACCAACATAATCAAGATATGGATGATCTTGATATGCACTTCTTGAATACGGTCGGCAAAACCAAAATGCGGCACACGAATTTCAACATCCGCTAAACCAGCCATTTGCCCACCATCTTTGCCGGTAAGGGCTATTACTTTCATCCCTTTCGCTTTAGCAGCATCAATGGCTTTAATTATATTGCCAGAATTACCAGACGTTGATAGACCAAATAGCACATCGCCTTTTGCGCCGACGGCTTCAAGGTAGCGAGAAAATACATAGTCATAACCAAAATCGTTACTCACACACGACATATGGCTTGGATCAGAAATCGCGATACCAGGGTAGCCTGGACGGTTTTCGCGGTAGCGACCTGTTAGTTCTTCAGCAAAGTGCATCGCATCACAATGCGAGCCACCATTCCCACAAGACAGTACCTTACCACCTTGTTTAAACGACTCTGCTAGCAGTTTTGCTGCCGCTTCAATATCAGCGAGGTGTTTATCATCACTCAGAAAGAGATTCAATACTTCAGAGGCCTCGTTAAGCTCCGCACGGATCATATCTTGGTACATAGGCTCTACTCTAATTCTTCAATATTTTATTACAGCTTGGCTGTTTTTATACGCCTTGACTTGCAGTGTACAAAGAAACACTGAGAGGTGTCGACTCTTGCTGCTGAACATTGTGATTCTTTATCACCAATTGTTCACATAATCGCTCAACAGACGCTGATAACAAAGCATGCTCAGCGACACAACAAAATATCCTGACGAGTGCTTACTCGATAAACACTGCCTTTACATTGGCTGCCAAGACATCTTTACGTAACCTTCCGCCAGCAAAAATTAAATTTAATTTACATTTTATTAAAGATTGAATTACAATTTATATCGAGTGGTTAGACCTCTTACCTTGAATTTCGTATGCCTACATAATAATAACGCTACGCCCATATAAGGAGATAAATCATGGTTACCCTTGCGTACCTACTCGGGCTGATTGGTATAATCGGTGTGCTTGCTTATCACCGCACTAATCTTCGAACCTTTACGATTGCGATTGCAGCTGCGCTAATGCTTGGCTCACTGATTGATGTAACAGGCCAAATAAGCTGGTTAGTTTTCCTCGTTATCGCTATACCGCTAAATGTGCAATCCCTACGAAAGTCGCTGCTTAGTCGCCCTGCATTAAACGCGTTCAAAAGTGTGATGCCAGAAATGTCCCGCACTGAAAAAGAAGCTATCGATGCAGGAACCGTATGGTGGGAAGCAGACTTATTTAGAGGCGCGCCTGATTGGAATAAACTCCATGATATTTCTGCACCACGATTGAGCGCAGAAGAAAAAGCCTTTCTTGAAGGCCCTGTCGAAGAAGTTTGCCGCATGGTCAATGATTTTCAGGTCACGCACGATCTTGCCGATCTCCCCCCAGAAGTATGGCAATACCTGAAAGACAACAAATTCTTTGCGATGATCATCAAAAAAGAATATGGCGGCTTAGCGTTTTCAGCCTATGCACAGTCACTCGTTTTACAAAAGTTGACAGGTGTATCCGGTGTTCTCTCTTCTACGGTTGGCGTACCTAACTCGTTAGGTCCAGGCGAGTTACTCCAACACTACGGCACAACCGATCAAAAAAATCATTACCTCCCTCGCTTGGCTGCAGGGCAAGAAATCCCTTGTTTTGCACTAACAAGTCCAGAAGCCGGCTCTGACGCAGGTTCAATTCCAGATTTTGGTATTGTTAAAAAAGGCCTATGGCAAGGAGAAGAAGTCCTTGGTATGGAGCTAACGTGGAATAAACGCTATATCACCCTCGCGCCCGTTGCTACGGTGCTTGGCTTGGCCTTTAAGCTCTTTGATCCAAACCATTTACTTGGTGACGAAGAGGAATTAGGTATCACTTGTGCCCTGATCCCAACCGACATCGAAGGCGTCGATATTGGCCGTCGTCACTTCCCGTTGAATGTGCCATTCCAAAATGGTCCGACTCAAGGGGATAAAGTATTTGTACCTATTGAATTTATCATTGGCGGACAGGAAATGGCCGGACAAGGCTGGCGTATGCTGGTTGAGTGCCTATCTGTTGGTCGTGGTATTACCCTCCCATCCAACTCGACAGGCGGGATAAAAACCGCAGCAATGGCAACAGGGGCCTATGCTCGAATTCGTCGCCAGTTCAAGTTGCCCATTGGAAAAATGGAAGGTATCGAAGAACCATTGGCGCGCATTACAGGCAATGCTTATGTCATGGATGCCGCAAGTAACTTAACCGTCGCGGGTATTGATTTAGGTGAAAAGCCCTCGGTTATCTCCGCTATCGTCAAATACCACTGCACCCATCGAGGCCAACGTAGCATTATCGACGCGATGGACGTCGCTGGCGGCAAAGGGATTTGCATGGGGCCAAGTAACTTCCTCGCACGAAGCTACCAAGGTGCACCAATCGCTGTCACCGTTGAAGGGGCGAATATCTTGACCCGCTCAATGATCATCTTTGGCCAAGGTGCCATTCGCTGCCACCCTTATGTGTTAGATGAAATGAATGCCGCCTATGATGACGATGAAGAAAAAGCTTTAACCGCTTTTGATGGCGCGGTGTTTGGTCACGTTGGCTTTGTCATTAGTAATATGGTTCGTTCTTTCTGGTTTGGCTTAACCGATGGCCGCGGCTCTTCCGCCCCACGCAAAGACCCAACCCTACGCTATTACCAACAGCTTAATCGCTACAGTGCAAACTTGGCACTGTTAGCCGATATATCCATGGCTGTGTTAGGTGGTTCACTGAAACGAAAAGAACGCTTATCGGCGCGCCTTGGGGATGTATTAAGTCAACTCTACCTCTCCTCTGCCACATTAAAGCGCTATACCGATGAAGGAAGTAAAAAAGAAGATTTACCTCTGGTGCATTGGGGGCTGCAAGATTCACTTTATCAAACCCAAGAAGCGCTAGATGAATTTTTGCGTAACTTCCCGAACCGACCAATTGCAGCGGCCCTTCGCGTCATGATTTTCCCGCTGGGGTTAAGCCGCGTTCGACCATCAGATAAACTTGATCACCAAGTCGCACACCTTATTCAGACTCCGAGTGAGACCCGTAGCCGAATTGGTCGCAACCAATATTTAGAAGCGACTGAAAATAATGCCGTAGGTATGATTGAAGCCGCATTAAAAGATATTTTAGCCGCCGAGCCTATCTACGACCGAGTTTGTCAGGCTGCTGGGAAGAAAATGCCCTTTATGCAGCTCGATAAAGTGGCTGAAACAGGGCTAGCCCTTAATGCAATCAATAGTGAGGAAGCTGAGCTGCTGCACCGAGCAGAGGAAGGCCGACTACGTACCATCAATGTCGATGACTTTGAACCACAAGATCTCGCTGCCAACCCGTATCAAGATACTCAAAAAGATATTGCTGCTTAGAAAACCAATACCCAGCATTCAATATCATAAATAAAAAAGGGAAGCCTGCAGGTGTAATACCAAGGCTTCCCTTTTTTTATTTCGGAACAAGCAATATCAGGTTGTTGGGGCTTCAATGTTTACTGTATCTAGCTGCTTTTTCACTTTCCATTTACGCCAAACAATCATTCCAACCACAGCTAATATGATGATGACAAAATTAACACCAGCGATAATTTTTAAGGCAATTGAACGCGCTACCTGCCTCTCAGCTTCCAGCTGCTGGATTTCTGCTTGCCTCGCTTTTTCTTCTTGCTGTGCACGGAATGCTTCTAGATTTCGGTCAAGCTGAAGCTCTGCCATTACAGCAAAATGGCGCTCTGGCAACTGAAAAATAAGTTCACGATTGTTAAAGTTATCCGTCGCATAGAGCCAGCCAGACCATGTATAGCGTCCTGCTTTTTTACCGTTAGGTAACCAGACTTTCAAACTGCTTTCTTCTCCGAGGGCAGCCTGCTGGCGGATTGTTTTATCACCGTCCATGCTAACTTGCTCGATATGCGCCGCCAACGAACCTAATTTCAATGCCCCATCTTCAGCCTCGACAACCACTTGATGCGACTCACTCGATCCTCTTCCTTGAATAAAGCTGGCTCGGACTGGCGGGGGATATACCAATACTTCTTGTTCAACAGTGCGAAGAAAGACCCCATTCGCTGAGCTGATTTCAACGCGATATTTACCCGGCTGAACTTCCATCGGTAAGGCAACCGTAAAAACGCCGTCGCCAGCCTGTTCATCAAAGCCAAGCCCATCATCAGCAAACTCTCCAAGTACTATCGGAGTAGGCTGCGACTCTTTCGGTAAATCGTCTTCATTTTCAATATATTCATAAAACACCACAGAAAGCTTCACCCGATCCAAAAAATCTTTGCGTGTGAGCAAATTACCATTCTGGGTTAGGCGAGCCGTAAACTTGAGGGTTTCAGATTGATATAAGCGTGTTGGTAACGAGTCGACATTCAACTGCAGCTCTGACAGTACAACAACTTTATTTCGAGGCGTGACTTTTCCGACAGCCTGCCACGGACCAGGCATCGGATTATCAATCGAGATAATATCCATGCCCGGCTCTTCATACCAAGCAACATTCTCTGGGTGGCGCCACGAGTAATATTTACTGCCATCGGGCCGAACCAACACGACAGAGCGGCTTCCTTTCTCTCGCTTAACCATAAACGAGACTTGCTCAACCGTCGGGTCAACACGGAAGCGATTATCTAGCCACGTCATTACCGTATTGTCATTTGCCCACGACAATACGGGTAAAAGGAGTACGAACCACCATAATCGCCTCATAATACCTCTACAGACGCCACATGACGTCACCCTTTTTATCGATAATATCTAAACGCGATTCATGCGCTTCTATTTCATCGGCAGAGGCGCGAATAATCTTTAATGCTTTTCGCCCTGAAGCCAGTCGTCGAATTTCATTTTCTGCACCAGCATCACGATCTTCATTGCCTGCACTTAATGCTAACGACGTTTGTCCACCCGTCATCAACAAATAGACGTCAGCCAAAATCTCGGCATCGAGTAATGCCCCGTGCAATGTTCGGTGCGAGTTATCTATACCATAACGGGAACAAAGCACATCGAGGTTGTTACGCTTTCCTGGAAACAAGCGCTTCGCCATTTCCAAGGTATCTGTAACTTTACAGAAATCAGCAGTCTTACCAATTGACGGATCAATTTTGCCAAATTCATAATCCATGAAGCCGGTATCAAAGGGCGCATTGTGTGCAACTAATTCTGCTCCACGAATGAATTCCATGAACTCATCATGCACTTCTCTGTACAGTGGCTTATCGACCAAGAATTCATCGGTAATACCATGAACATCAATCGCTTCAGGATCGATCAATCGATCCGGTTTGATATAAACATGGAAACTATTACCAGTCAGTTTTCGGTTGATGATCTCAACCGCACCGATCTCGACAATACAGTGACCTTCATAGTGAGGACCGGTCATATTCATACCAGTTGTTTCTGTATCGAATACGATTATGCGTTCATTAGTGGCTTTCATAGTAATGATTGTGTCAGACTCAAGTTTTCAACTAATGCTAATACTACCAAATATGACCAAGCAGGTAGAGATTTTCACAGATGGTTCTTGCCTCGGCAATCCAGGGCCCGGCGGATACGGTACCGTTTTACGCTATAAACAACATGAAAAAGAACTCAACGGCGGCTTTTTCATGACCACAAATAACCGTATGGAGCTACTCGCGGCCATTGTTGGCCTTGCGAGCCTAAAAGAACCCTGCCATGTCGAGCTCACGACAGATAGCCAATATGTACGCCAAGGGATCACACAATGGATCCATAATTGGAAAAAACGCGGTTGGAAAACAGCCGATAAAAAACCTGTGAAAAATGCAGATTTATGGCAGCGCTTAGATAATGAAACCCAGCGCCATCAAGTATCTTGGCATTGGGTAAAAGGCCATACCGGTCATCCAGAAAATGAACGGTGTGATGATCTCGCTCGCACGGCAGCAGAATCTCCTACCCAAGACGATGTAGGCTACAAGGCCAGCTAACAGCCGCCAGCTTCCTGTTTAACAGTGATGCTTCTCACTGGCTTTCGTGCGGCAGTTCAAACCGACAGGGGATAACTGTCGCTGTAATTTCCAAGTTGGCTTGATTGGCTTTAATGGGAGTGTGCGCTGACGAGCAACAATTAGGTACAAGCTGCCAATGGGCGCACAACTATCAGAATTAGGCCGTGCGACTGGCTGTCTCGCTGCTTCATCATGTCCTTATCATATCCTCAAGTCACGCTGAACATTAATGCGATGAAACGTCGCCTTCTCGTAATCTTTATCGATAAGTCTCTTCAATGCCCCGCCAATTGCACCAGTTGTTAATGGGGGCATTTCTAGTGCTGAGGTAAATGAAATGACCCTCAGGATCTTATTCAAAATAAGGGGGAGAGTTGATTTTCCGAGATCTTGTCATAGGAATATCAATAATCACACAACTAATAATCGGTAAAGAAAAGAATTGGTGGTCACGAGCCAGAATGTTATAACATAACATTCTATTTTTTCTGCAACTCGCGACACAAGGTTTTTAATGTTTTACCGTAAAAGGGCAAACAACCGGACATATGCCGCAATCAAGCGGGCAATCACCGGCCTCTCTCTCCTCTTTTTTCCGCTGTTGGTTACGGCGCACCCTCATTCCTGGATTGAAATGAAGACCTATGTCGATGGCAACGACGGCTTAATCACAGGCTTTCGGATGGAATGGTCTTTTGATCCTATGACCTCGGCGTACATGTTGGATGGCGAAGACACCTCCCCGGAGATGGAGGCACAAACCTTCACCAAGATTACCGCATCAGTGCTCGATAATATGATGTACGAGCATTACTTTACCTATTTCTACGATGGTGAAGAGCCAATCAAATACCAGCTAGCGCGCTATGGAGAGCTCACCCGTGATCGGGCGCGGTTAGTGCTCACCTTCGAATTACCTCTGTCAAAACCGCAGCCAGTGACCACCGATTCGCTTAAACTACTAATTTTTGAGCCAAGCTACTATGTTGACATGTCCTGGCTATCAAAGCGTGATGTGGTGTTATCTGGCGACTTAGCTAACTATTGCGAGCTTGAGATGATTGCGCCCAATCCAACACCAGAGCAAATGAGCTATGCCATATCATTGCCGGCAAATGCCGATCCTGACAATGCGCTTGGCCAGCTCTTCACACAATCTGTTCGATTCCACTGCCAAGATATTGATCATAAAGATGCCAATGTAAAGAATGAGGGCTTCAATTAATGACACTGCATAAACAATGCCCATCGACAGATAACACCAAAGATCAAGCAACGAGTTCGCCAGTAAGGGAGCCCTTGGTCAAAAAAGAATGGCTGATATTGTCGCTGCTGATGGCAACAATGCTGTTTGGCGGATATCAGTTATGGTTGGCTTGGCCCAGCATGGTGCTGAAGAGTATCGAATGGCAGCGGACAGTGAACAACCAGCTGGCAGATTTACTCTATGATGCCAAAGAAAGTCCATTGGTGTCTGGAGGTTACCTAGCTGGTTTCAGCTTTCTTTATGGGGTGCTGCACGCCCTTGGTCCAGGCCATGGCAAGGTGATAGTAACGACTTACTTAGCGACTCAGCCGACCAAGGTGAAAACCAGCCTGATGCTGACACTCATGTCGGCGGTTTGTCAGGCTTTGGTAGCCGTTGCTTTGGTCAGTGTGCTGTTATGGGGTTTCAATGCATCAATGCGAGAGGTCAATTCACAAGCTGTGAAGTTTATGACCATTAGCAGTGCCCTTGTCAGCATATTGGGGGGAATGATCTGCTGGCGTGCATTCAAGGGATTCCGACGTAGTATTGCCGCTTCCAAAAAATTGGGTTACGGTCATGACAATCACGAGCACCATGACCATAATCACTCGGATGAGTGTGGCTGCGGCCACCGCCATGTTGCCCCGCCTGAAAAGGTCGATAACGCCAAGACCTTACGCGAGTATGCCGGGGTGATCATGAGTATTGGTCTGCGGCCATGTACTGGGGCAATCATGGTATTGCTGTTCGCCAATATGGTCGGTCTGTACTGGATGGGTGTGGTCAGTGCGTTAGTGATGTCACTGGGTACGGCATTAACGACCTCAGTGTTGGCCCTGCTGACCTTGTCAGGCAAACGAATTGTTCATCGGTATTTACAACAAGGGAAAATACATCCCAGACAATCAGATTCACGAACTGGTTTGATATGGGCTGGATACAGCTTGCAGTTGTTGGGTGGCATTATTCTGGTATTGATGGGGCTATTGCTTGCCACTAGTCAAAGTATGGGATTATCGCCGGTATTACTTGGTTAATGAGGCTGAGTTGATAAGGCGTGATGATGGCGGCTTGGATTATTGAGTGGTCCCACTTTCGTGGGGCCTGTCGCCTAGCTAGGTGATGTTTTATTCTTCTTTGCGAACTTAACCTATTCTCGGCTCAACCTTTGGTTGGGCCGATGTTGTTTTAAGTCGCGTCATCATTCGGTATAAGTGTGTTGCCCTTAAATGACGTAGTGGCAAAATAGCGCCGCCACTACATACACCGCAATTAAAGTGAGCAAGCTGATGCCTAGCAAAGCATGATGCTCGCGTATAGTAGCCGTAAGTTTCCTGTTTAACAGCGATGCTTTCCACTGGCTTTCGTGCGGCAGTTCAAACCGACAGGGGATAACTGTCGCCGTAATTTCCAAGTTGGCTTGATTGGCTTTAAGGGGAATGTTCGCTTACGAGCAACAATTAGGTACAAGCTGCCAATGGGCGCACAACTATCAGACAGCATCCCTTCAACCCATGCCGAGCATGCTTTATGCCGAGTAGCAGGCAGGACCGCAAAGTTTTCATGGAAAACCACTTCGTAGTTCAAAACACCTAGCCAATCTTTAATACGCATTGGCATAAACATCCTTCCAGTCCATGGGTGACGCTTTCTATTCCATGGCAAGAGCCCACGCATTCCCAATAAACTGATAGGGTTATAACCACTAATTAACATATAACCATCATCCACCGTTACCCGATCGACTTCTCGTAAGAGACGGTGAGGATCGGTGCAATAATCTAATTGATGGGCAACAACGCATGCATCAAACGATTTTTCTACAAAAGGTAATGCAAATGGATCAGCAATGACATTATGCAGTGGATTGAACTTATCAATGCAAATTTGGTGCTGGATGTTACAATGGCCACTGGCTAACTCACAACTTAAACCACCCAGCTTTAACATATGGTAACCAAATAACTTTGGCCACCATTCATCAAGCTGAGCCTGAAGCAGTTCTGCTGCCCATTCGCCGTTGACCACTTGTGACCAACTGTGGGGGGGTTCAATATGTTTCAATGTGCGGGCTGGCTTCATAGCAATTCCAATAAAGTGCTCAACATCAAAAGGCTGGAGACAAGTTCATGCTAACAGTTAAAAGCATACCTGCATTTAATGACAATTACATCTGGCTAATTCACAATCCCGATAACCATTGTGTTGTCGTTGACCCGGGTGACGCAACCCCTGTCATTAAAGTATTAGAAGAACAACAGCTACACCTTGATGCAATCCTTATTACCCACCACCACCATGATCATGTTGGTGGGATTAGCGAACTAAAGCGAGCTTACCCAAACCTCAATGTCGTAGCCCCTGCAGCCGAGCCTATTCCAGGTGTATCTCAATCGGTAGAAGATGGTGATCAAGTTGAAATATTCGGTGAGCGTTTCATGGTTTTGGGGGTGCCGGGTCATACCGCTGGCCATGTTGCTTACGTGGGTGATGAAAAACTATTTTGTGGTGATACACTCTTTTCTGCTGGTTGTGGCCGCCTTTTCGAAGGCACAGCAGGACAAATGTACCATTCGTTACAAAAAATCGCTGCTTTGCCCGATGAGACAAAAATCTACTGCGCTCATGAATACACTAGCAGTAATTTAGCCTTTGCTTTAGTTGCCGAGCAAGACAACCCTCACCTTCAACGTTACCGTGAAGATGTAAGTAGGCTGCGCGCACAAGGGGTTAGCACCATCCCTAGCACCTTGAAACAAGAAAAATTGATAAATCCCTTCCTACGCTGCGATCAAGCTAGCATCAAAAAATCAGTTGCAAATAAAGCAGTTGACGACAGCGATGTCGAAACCTTTGCCGCGCTGCGTCGTTGGAAAGACGAATTTTGACATAGGTCACTTGTAACCAAGGTAGTTGGACAAGTATTATCACCAACTATTTTGGTTATAGGCTGGACACATGAAATCCCGATTTTTTTTGGCGAGCGCGCTATTACTGGCTGGTTGCCAAATAACAAATACTAAAAACACAGTCGAAGAACCGACAAACACAACAACAGAAAAAGAGCCAGCGGTACAAGTCGCCCCTGCCGTGGCAACGACCCCAAAAGCACAGCCATCGGTTGTCGAAAAGGTCAAAGAACCAACGCCACAAGAGCAAGCCGATGTTTGGCAACGTATCAGCATGCAGCTAACCGCTGATATTCCTGATAACAAACAGGTTAACTACTACCGTGACTGGTATTTACGCTACCCAGGCCACCTTAATACCGTTGCCAAGCGAGCAGAACCATTCCTGTACTTTATTACAGAAGAAATTGAAAAACGCGACTTACCTCTTGAGCTCGCATTATTACCTATCGTAGAAAGTTCATTTGATCAGTTTGCTTACTCACATGGCCGCGCTGCAGGCTTATGGCAAATAACTGCCCCAACAGGACGTAGTTTTGGTCTTGAGCAAAACTGGTGGTATGACGGTCGCCGCGATGTTGTTGAATCAACCCGAGCAGCACTTGATCTACTTGAGTACCTAAACCGCAAGTTTGATGGCAACTGGCTTCATGCACTCGCTGCCTATAACACCGGTGAAGGTCGTGTATTCCGCGCCATTCGCAATAATAAAGCCGCGGGTAAACCAACCGACTTTTGGTCTCTCTCTCTACCGAAAGAAACCAGTGGCTATGTGCCCAAGTTGCTTGCCGTTGCTGACGTGATCAAAAACCAACAGAAATATGGCATGACAATTCCGGCCATTGCGAACAAGCCTGCTGTAAAACTGGTTGAGCCGAAGACTCAAATGGACTTGGCTATGGCCGCAAAATATGCAGGTATGTCACTGAAAGATCTACAAGGCTTAAACCCCGGCTATAACCAGTGGGCCACTGCGCCTGAAGGACCTAGTCACCTCCTATTGCCTCTTAATAAAGTCGACCGATTTAACGCAGAATTTGCCAACAGCGGTCAACAAGGGCTAAATGTCGTTCGCTATAAAGTGCAATCAGGCGATACCTTAAGTGTATTGGCACAGAAGCACCAGACGACAACAAAACAAATCCAACGTGCTAACGATATGACAGGGAGTAGCATCCGTGTTGGCCGCTATATCCTAATTCCTGTGGCTATGCAGGATAGTGATACCACCGCGGTTCGTATGGCTAATAACACCCAGCGCAGTCATGGTAGTGGCTATCGCACAACCTATAGTGTGCAGTCTGGAGATAGCTTATGGACAATCGCTCGTAGCCAAAAGGTTTCCATCGATGAGATTACTAAGTGGAATGGCATCAGCAAAAATTCCACCCTACGCGTTGGCCAGAAGCTCACACTGTGGAAAGACAGCGAGAGCGGCGGCGTCATTCGTACCGTATTCTATCAAGTTCGCTCAGGCGATAATCTCAGCTCAATAGCTCAACGCTATCAAGTGAAAGTAGCTGATGTGGTGAAGTGGAACCAGATAAGTGGACAGAAATACTTGAAGCCGGGGCAAAAGCTGAAACTATATGTTGATGTCACGAAGGTAAGTGTATGACACCTTCTAAAAATCCGTTTGTCGCGGTCGTCGATACTTTCCGCTCCCCGATTGACTGCTTTGCAGCTATATATGAACGCCCTAAATGGGCGTTTCTCCCATACTTGATGATCATCTTTGGGCCATTCTTTTTCTGGGGAACCTATTTCAACAACGTTGATTTAGCGTGGCTCCAACAAATGCTAATGGCTCAACTTTCAAACGTCGACCAACAAGTACAAGAGTCTTGGCTAACTAAAGAAGTATTATTAGCCGGTGAAGTATTCAGTGATGTGATTGGCCGTACAGCATGTATTTTTGTCTTGGCACTTTGGTTAAATCTATCAACCAAAAGCAACAGTCATAAACACAGCTTCGGGAAGTGGTTGGCAGCATCGTGCTTTATCATGCTGCCTGCTGTTATAGGTGATTTTGCCAGCTACTTGAATGCCGTATTCAATACTAGCAATATATTGCCGAATGCCGCTGATCTAAACAGTTTAAATGGTTTATTGAAACTACCTTTAGATAGCCCTTGGTCACCCTTTACCACGACTATACCTTTGCTAGCACCTTGGTACATTGCATTAAGCTATGCCGCAGTAAGTGCCTGGACTGACTATGATCGTGCGAAGTCAATTATTGTAGCAGGCCTACCTTGGCTACTTACTCTAATTGTTTGGCCTATTCTAATTATCGTAGCTTAAAGCTGGCAAGGATCGGGTTATGATCAGAAGCACTCGTTTGGGGTGCTTCTGCTTTCACTAATTGAAGATCACGATAATAAAGGTGATCCAGCGGCTTACCAAATACCTTAATACGGCGATCTTGTCGTAAACGGATATCTACCAACCCTAGGCTTTCAGCAAATTCATCAACCACATCGAGCCTTGCTTGGCGCCACGTATTAAAATCACCCGCTAAAATAATCGGGCCTATATGCTTGCTCAATACCGCCTTTAAACTATTAAACTGCTCTTTATATTCTTCAAGGCCAAGTGCAAAGTTGACACCATGCAGGTTAACGACAGCCAAAGTCTGGCCATTCGACAACACAAATTCAGAAAGCAAAGCCGACTTTGGCAAGCGTAGCCATGGTTCCATCGCAAGGTAAGCACAAGTCGTTTTTGCATTCACAGACGACAGGTTCATTACCCCAGCAGGTGTATTGAGGAATTTAAACGCATTCGCCATCCTCACTTTCCACGGGGCATCATCGAGGTAAGTTTTCAGCTCAGAGGTTAAACTGGCTTCTTGCAGTAAAACCAAGTTACTGTCTTGGCTGAACCTCTCCAGCTCTTGGCGCCAATTATCTTTCTGTTGCTTGTAAATATTCCATACTGAAACAGAGAACGAACCATCTTGATCCAAGGGCTGGGCTAAGTCACTCTTAATACAGCTATAAGAGAACCGAGGTGCCAGCACATTTTCACTTATCTCCGGCACTTCTGATACATCAAAAGACCAATTCAGCGCACTGATCCCTAATGCCCCGGCAACAGCTCCTAGCCCAGCCATAACTTTGGTATAACGCGCCATCAAACCAACCTAATATCGAACCGCTAACAAGAAACAAATACTTAAATGAGAGTGTTTTATTTAGTAGTGACTGCCATTATCGTAATAAGCAGTAGGCGTTAATGCATGAAAGATCACGGCCACATCAAGATCTGGCGAGTGGGTTTGTAAGCGGACAGCACTCGTGATCAGCTCTGCAACCTGATCTTGAATCTCCTGCCCACGATCAAACCATAGTACTTCGACAAATGGGTATGCATCGGATACATCACCATCAAAGATGAATGAGGACGAGATATGCTCAAGGGTAAAATCTTCACGAGGGCACGCCATTAGTGGCTGTAGATCGTCAGTTAACTTAGTTGACAATGACTTTACATCATCAAACTCAACAGCACGAAAACGAAGATGTGGCATATATACTCCAATCTTACTCAAACATAAAAGCCACAAGATACCATCTCACAGGCCTTTTTCGCAGCCATTTTTTGTCAGCACCACGTCAATCTAAATTTATCTATCTTCTTTTCGCTTTATTACACATACAAACAATGACGATTATCTGCTAACATCTAACACAATAAAACATCGTTCAATTAAGTCTAATACTATGCAAAATAAAATACTCTCACTCTTGGTATTCGTTCTAATAGCCTCATCACCGTTTGCCACGGCAAACAATGACGAACGTATCAGAGAGCTTGAATACCAAATCAAACTGTTAACCCATAGGGTGAACAGTTTGGAGGGGCAATTAAACCAGAAACAACACAACCGCGATAATAATGACCGCATGTATCAATGCCAATTAAATATCTTCGGTGAGAGATACAAAGGCCGCTCATCAAGCCGAGGAAAGGCAATCACTAAAGTTGTCAATGAATGCAGCAACGCCCATGATGATATGTTCTGTCGCCCAGAAGCAGTTAAGTGCACAAATTACTAACATTGCAGCGCGAAGATACTAAAGCTGGCTCTAACATTTAAGCTGAGACGCATAATCGATAAGGCTTTAATGTGGAAAGAGTGGAGAGATTCGACCGGGCTGGCGAACCAGGGGGACGCCTAGTTATCCCAACATTGCTTCGAAGAAGCAACAAATGCAAAAAAGCCCCGACATTGCTGTCGAGGCTTTCGAAAGTGGCAGGGGTGGAGAGATTCGAACTCCCAACACGCGGATTTGGAATCCGCTGCTCTGCCAATTGGAGCTACACCCCTGTAGTTATTTTACAGACTTAACTTTGTCTTAAATAAGTGGCGGAGCGGACGGGACTCGAACCCGCGACCCCCGGCGTGACAGGCCGGTATTCTAACCAACTGAACTACCGCTCCACACGGTGATAAATACTTACGTATCTATCCGACATCCATCGTTCAATATGAATATCTAAATTTGAAGCCTGGCGATGTCCTACTCTCACATGGGGAAACCCCACACTACCATCGGCGCTATTACGTTTCACTACTGAGTTCGGCATGGGATCAGGTGGGTCCATAATGCTATGGTCGCCAAGCAAATTCTGTTTATTCACCGCCTAATGGCAGTAAATAGCAATCTGGGAAAATCTGACTAGTTTCTCAAACACCATTCAAGTGTTTCGTGGAGTCCGTAAAAAACCCCTTGGGTGTTGTATGGTTAAGCCTCACGGGCAATTAGTATCAGTTAGCTCAATGCCTCGCAGCACTTACACACCTGACCTATCTACGTCGTAGTCTCCAACAACCCTTTAGGATACTTAAAGTATCAGGGATGACTCATCTCAGGGCTCGCTTCGCGCTTAGATGCTTTCAGCGCTTATCGATTCCGAACTTAGCTACCGGGCAATGCCACTGGCGTGA
>NZ_JAKJSJ010000051.1:0-52397 GCF_050336715.1 Photobacterium makurazakiensis | reverse complement strand
CATAAAATTAATACGGTGATAAGCATTGTTCTTATCCATAGATATAATGATGTGAGCTTTAGCCCTGTAGCACGAGACCTCTCAGTGGTTGATACCGGTGACCACAATAACTGTAACGGTTCTGAATGAAGAAAGCCGTCTGCAACAATTCGCCAGCCTTGATCCAGAGTAGGGATCAACTTCAACGAATAGGCCGCAGGTAACGTTGAAACTAATAACAGGGCTTCACCTTGATTAATTTGCCAACGCATTTGGTGAGGTTGACCATCAAGGTGAAATCGCAATTGTAGCTCCCCTTGTCCGCCAGCTACTTTAAAGGATTGAGACTGTTGTAGTTGGGAAAGGTAGACCAAGTCTTGGCTTAATCCACTGCTATTAGATACAGCAGCTAATAACCTGACTACTTGCCACTGAGCCTGTGGCAAGATAATTGAAGAAGAATTACTTTGCTGGTGTTGAGGCTTTGGGAGGAGTCCTACTTGATTCGGAGGTAACTTGTTTTGTTCCGCTTTAAGTTGCTGGGGCTCTATGCGCAATAATTTATGAATCGCCGCCGAAATAGGTGACAACATCCCTTATCCTTAAGATTTAATATTAACTAACGGCTCAGCAGTGATACCACGGTATGACGATGTACATTCGCTTGCGTTTTCAAGTTTTGAAACGCGGTAGCAAAGTTATCATTATTTGGCAGCATGCGATCTAGATCGGCTTCAATACTCGTTAAAACCTGTTCGTTCAAATAGCTATTGCGTAGGTTGATAGTATCGATACGTTGCATAACATCCTGGTTATGCTGACGAAGCTCTTGAATACTAAGTTTTATTTGCTTCATCATATGCTGAGTTTCAGCTTGAGTCTGACGCAGTTGATCTTTATCTGTTTGCCACTTTAGTGGTTCAAATCTTGTTTCTGTGGCATCAAGCTTGGCACGATTTGGCTGCCCCGCAGGGAAACGGTCACCTTGACCAACCACGCGCATTTTTTGCGATAAATGCTGCCAATCGGTTTCATTGGTTGAAAAAACCAGCTGACGCTGCTTATTGAGCGACACACCAATACCATGCTCATTCAACGCCTGACGAAACTGCATTGCTTGTTGTTCTGGCGTCGCGTTGGCAGCTAGTTTAACCGGAACGGCATTCGCGCCGCCTTTACCCAAGTTAAAAATCAGGGTTTCATCGCGGCTAGAGGCTCGCTTAGTATCTAAGCCTCTAATTTGAAAAGCCGTTCTGGGTTCACCATGATAAACCGGCTTCAATTGGCGGTTCAATATCGGTTGGTCTTGGTAACTGGCCTGTTGCAGGCGTTGCTCCATACGGCTGGTTAGTTGTTCAATATCAGCCGCAATTTTAGGCGATGTAGTGCCAGCTTTAAGCGCAAATTCGACCCGCTTGTTAAGCTGTACTAAGTGCTTGCCGATATCATTTAAGCTTGATTCAGCCACACGCGATGCGGCAACTTTATGCTGCGCTCGCTGAATTAGGCTATGTTGCCTGGTATGCTCTGGTGTCAGGGTTTGTGACAAGCGTAGCGGATCAGGCTGCTTATTATCGGGTACTGCTGCAACTTTATTCGCTGGCCTTGCAATCACCTGCTGCTGGCGACTGGCACCGGTGGCAGCAGAGCGAAGATCATTTACCTGAGAAACCATCGTTTTTCCATTTATCAAAAAACCTTGCCGCTTTCACGGCAAGGTAAAAATTACATAATACTAAACAGTGATAGGCTCGCTGTTTTCGCATAGGTTGCCTGAGTTGCCTGCAAGGCCAATAAATAGTTATTGTATTGCACCATCGCATCGGCGTAATCCAAGTCTTCTAATTGACCAATCAGCTCATTGTTGAATAACTCAATTTCACTGTGGCCATCTTCCATGGTGGCCAATGCATTCTGGCGACTACCTAAACTGGTCACCGTGCCTGATACCGCTTGTAAGGTTGAATCCAGCACGTCTACACTGCGAGCAATGATATCGTTATCTTCTTGAGTGAAATCGGGGTCACGAAGCGCTGCTACCAATTCATCAAGTTGGTTGAAAATATCTGTATCACCCGAGAAAAACATCTCTTGCGCGTTTACATTCAACTTTATGGTAACGCCATCACCCACTACGACTTCACGTATACCAGTGTCACCTTGGTAAACCCAGTCACCGTCTTCGTTTTTCACCAAAGGTTCAGAGTTAATCTCGTTACCAGCAAAAATGTATTTGCCATTTTCATCTTTGGCATTAACCAAACTGACTAAACTGTCTTGTAAATGATCAAGTTCATCGGCCAATGCGGCTCGCTCATCAGGACCATTCGCATCATTACCCGCCCACAACATTAAGTCGCGGATCTGAAGCAGAACATCAGTCGCACTACTCAAATAGGTTTCTTGTTTTTTCAAAGCAACATCAGCTTGTTCAATATTGCCCATATACTGGCTTAGCGCTGCTTGCTCGCGCTTTAGGCTCATCGCGCGTGTTGATGCCATCGGATCATCCGATGGAATTAACACCCGCTTACCTGTCGCCATTTGCTGCATGATCTTGTTAATGCCTAACGAATTCTGGCTTAAACTGCCTGACATCATTTGGCTGTATTGATTAGTACTTACACGCATGATGTCACTCCTAGAATAATTGCATAACCGATGCAAACACCTGGTTTGCGGTGTTAATAATTTGCATGTTGGCTTGATAAGCTTGCTGGTACATCATTAAGCTCACCGCTTCTTCATCCAAATTCACACCACTGGTTGATGACTTTTCGATGGTGGCCTGCAGGTAAATATTGCTAGCAGCATCATGATCTGACTGTGCCTGACGACTTTTCACCGCAATATCACCCAACAAGGAGTTGAAGGCACCGCCTAGGGTTTGTGAACCCAAATGGCCAATTTCAAACTCTTGATCTTTAATATCAATAAGCTTCAGTAAATTGCCGGTATCACCCGGAGTACCATCAGCCGATAACGCTAAATCTTCCGGTTTAAAATCAGGGTTAATCGACAGTGTGGCGGCGGGATTTTCAGGGTCAAACACAAACAGCGGTTTGCCCGGCTCGCCATTTAAATCAAAACCTTCGGCCAATTGATCGTTAAATGCTTGCGCGAACTCCAACGCAATATCATTAATCGCCTCTTGGGTAGGCACTAATACATCACGCTCATACTCAGCCAATGCACCCAACTTACCGCCAATATCATCATCTAATGGGAAATTTTGTCCATTAAGCGACAACGAGAGAATATCACTGCGCGGATTATCAGGATCTGAATCGACGCTAAACTGTGCAATCTGCGAGCCCATAACCAAAGGTTGACCATTTGGCAATGCCACATTCAGTGTACCGTCACCGGCATCTGTGATCCTCACATCAACAATTTCAGATAGCTGGGAAAGTAACACATCTCGCTCATCTTCCAGTGCAGCGGTATTCGCGCCAGTGGCTGAGCCTTTACGAATTTCTTCATTCAACTTACCAATATTGGATAATAAGCTATTGGCACTGTTCGCGGCACTGCTACGTTGTTGGGATAAGTCGTCATACTGACCGTCAAGCGAACTGCTAAGTTGATTAAAGCGATTACTTAATGCTTCTGCCTCACTAACAATTTGCTGGCGATGTGCCGAGCTGTACGGCGAGACACTAGAGCCATTTAACGCTGAGAAAAAACTATCAAAGCCTTGGCTTAAATCCATCGAATCGCCAGATAACAGCGTCTCTAAACGCTTAAGTTGCTGAGCAGATGTGGATGCTTCACCGAGCATAGAACCAGCACGAAAAATTTGATTGGTTTGATACTGATCCGTTACTCGACGAATGGCACTCACCGATACACCGTTGCCAGCATCTTTCATACTCATGCTGGTTGAACCAACAGCAGCAAGCTGCACTTGCTGGCGGCTATACCCCGGTGTATTAATGTTCGCGACATTCTGAGCGGTGACACTCATACCAATTTGACTTGCCTGAATACCTGACAAGCCTATATTCATCAAACTCATGCGTTAGACCCCTTGCGGTTAAAATGCAGCAAAGACTGGCTAAATGCGCTGCCCGCTATCGGAGCTTGCTCTGCCTTACTAGATATTGAAACGACATTGTCACTTGTTTCCTTAAATGCCGTTTCCAACTGTTTCAATGAATCTGCATGACTTAGACCTGCATCAGATGTTTCTTCCCCGCCAAGCTGACGTACAATTACTTCAGCCAAACCAAGACTACTTTTTGACATCTCTATTGCCACCTGCCCATCAAAAAACTCTTGGTAGGTTTTGTGCTCACGGCTGCCAAACAGCGCATTTTCATCATCAGGGTTAAGGGCCTCGCTTGCTTTACGCATTTGCTTTAGCACCATTTGTAAAAACAGTGATTCAAATTGCTCAGCCACGGTTTGAATGGCTTGCTGCTGATCACCACTGCTCTTCAAATCAGTCAATTGACGGCTATCAAACGTGGTCACCGTTCCCATTGTCGAACCAGCTGTATTGGTCGCAATGCGGCTGGTTGCCATCGGCTGAAGGGCCATCGGGTTTACGGGTAAAACAGTTACAGTCATTCGCTGTCCTTAAATCACAACTAATTCAGCATCCAGTGCACCAGAAGAATGCAATGCCTGAAGAATGGCTATCAAGTCATCCGGAGAGGCACCTAAACTATTCACTGCTGAAACAATCGTTTCGAGCTCGACCCCTTCCGGCCAAATAAACATGGGATTACGCTCATAATCGATGTCAATTTCACTGTCTGGGGTTACTACTGTATCGCCACGGCCAAAGGCATTGGGCTGACTAACATTAAATGATTCAGAAATAGTCACGGTTAAGTTGCCATGACTGACTGCGGCACGACCAATACGTACACCGTTGCCAATAACGACGGTGCCGGTTCGGCTATTAAAGACGACTCTGGCACGCTGTCGGCCGATATCAACAGTCATGCCTTCCAGCATCGACATGAATACCACGCGTTGTTCAAAGTCTTGTGGCGCATACACCTCAACCCGTGCGTTGCTCACCGCCGATGCGGTATCAGGCCCAAACACCTCGTCAATTTCACGAGAAATGTTCCTGGCGGTGGTGAAATTTGGTCGCAATAGGTTAAGGGTGACTTTGGGCTTAGAGCTAAAGTCTGATGGAATTTCTTCTTCAACAATCGCCCCGCCTGGAATGCGGCCCGTTGTCGGTACATTCACGGTAATACTTGACCCTGAGCGCCCTTCTGCCTTGATACCTGCAACCACCAAGCTACCTTGGGCGACAGCATAAATCTGGCCATCAATCGCACGCAGCGGTGTCATAACCAAGCTACCACCACGTAAGCTTCTGGCATCACCAATTGATGAAACTGTCACATCAATGGTTTGGCCTGGCCCAGTTAATGGCGGGATAGAAGCATGAACACTTACTGCCGCGACATTTCGTAGTTTAGGGTCGATTTTTTCAGGTAGCTGCAAACCAAACTGACGTAACATATTGGTTACGGATTGGCTGGTAAACTTCACCTGATTGCGGTCACCTGTACCATCAAGACCAACCACTAAGCCGTAACCCACGAGTTGGTTTTCACGTAAGCCTTGAATATCGACCAAGTCGATTAAATGGCGTTCATTTACAGTGTCAGCATGGGATGCTTCAATAAAAAAGAAAGGCACCATCAAGACAGTCAACAAAATAATAAGTTGCTTAAACATAATGCCTCTTTAGATTGGGAACAGTGGATTCACAAAAAGCTGAGTTAGCCAACCGGCTTCATTCGCGTCGGCCAATACCCCACTTTGTGAATAAGTGATACGCGCATCACCAACACGTTGCGATGAAATTTGGTTACCGTTATCAATATCATCAACACGCACCAAGCCATTCAAACGAATAAACTCATCACCTTGGTTTAACCTAATCCACTTCTCACCCTTAATGCGTAACACCCCATTAGGTAAAACGCCGTGAACCATGACCGTAATTGAACCGCTTAATGAGTTACGTTGCGAACTGGCAGAGCTGCCACGAAAGTCTCGGTTTCCCGATAAATCACCACTGGCACTCCCGCTACTGCTGCCAGTTGCAAAGCCACCCGATAAACCACCACTGGCATTCTTACCAAAGTTGGTATTGGCCTGTTTGCTAGAGCGAGTATCTTCATCCAACGATACGGTCAACATATCACCAACGCGGTAGGCTCTGCGGTCTTGAAACAACGTCCACATGTAGCCATCACGATAGACCGAACCACTGCGTGCATCTGGTAACGAATAGTCAAGCATAGGCGGGGCATAGCCCATGTCATCCGGTGTTGGACGATCATCAATATGAGAAGGTATAGAGGAGCAGCCTGATAACAATAAGATTGCTAGGCATGCCATCCAATGGCGAATGGTTTTAGTCATAGTCAGCCCTACCATGCGTTACAGCACCTGAGAAATGTACTGCAGCATCTCATCCGATGAAGACAGTGCCTTCGCGTTCATTTCATAGCCTCGCTGAGTGGTGATCATATCCACCATTTCCTCAACAACTTGAACATTCGAACCTTCCAGCACCCCTTGCTTGATTTGACCAAACGCACCCTCACCCGCAATGCCATCAATTACTTCACCACTTGACGCAGTTTGACGGAACATATTTCCCCCAAGTGCTTCTAAGCCAGCCGGATTAATAAAATTAGCCAGCGTGATTTGCCCAATTTCCTGGGGCATATCATCGTTAGCAATTTTTGCACTTACGATGCCATCACTACCAATCGTGATGGTTTCTGCATCGTCTGGTACTTGAATCTGCTGAGCGAGCGGTAAACCCTGAGCGGTCACAATCAAACCTTCAGAGTTAAGGTGAAACTGACCATTACGGGTAAATGCCTGCTCGCCATCTGGTGTTTCTAGCTCAAAGAAACCTTGGCCATCAATCGCAATATCTAGGCTCTGGTTTGTTGTCTGGTACATACCTTCGGTAAACACTTTCTGGGTGCCGACCACGCGAACACCAGAACCTAGCTGAATACCACTTGGTAGTTCATTCACTTCATCAGCCATTGCACCAGGCTGACGTTGGATCTGATAAAACAGATCTTCAAACGCGACACGATCTCGCTTGTAGCCAACCGTATTCACGTTCGCTAGGTTGTTAGAGATGGTCGCCATTTTGGTATCTTGGGCGGCAAGGCCGGTTTTACTGATCCATAGTGCTGCGTTCATGTTCTATCCTTTACGCTCTGATCAGGCGATTGCCTGCTTCTGCTAATTTTTCTGCGGTCTGCATCATCTTTAATTGCATTTCAAAATTGCGGCTCAACTGCATTGATGCCACCATTTCTTCAACGGCAACCACATTACTTTGTTCAAGAAACCCCGATACCATCATGACGTTGTCATCATCATTCAGTGGCAGGCGATCGTTGGTCACAAACAAGCCATTTTCCAGCTTGCTTAAGTCCTGTACTGGCGGGTTAACCAGCTTTAAACGACCGACTTCAACCGTCAGTACTTCACCTTCAGGAACAATGTTAATGATCCCGTTACCGCCAAATTCAATCGCGCTGTACAAGGGAACATTTACAGGCTCACCACCATCGGCAAGTACCGGAAGCCCACCGATCATTAGATCGCCATTTTCTGCCCGTTCAATCGCACCAGAACGGGTATAGGCTTCCTCACCTTCTGGTAACTCAACCGTGAAGAAACCATCGCCACGAATAGCTAAATCAAAATCTCGGCCCGTTGTTTGCAACTCACCATGATCAAACCGCGTACCTGCAGATTGCGCCTGGGTGAGGGTTCGGCTGTCGAAACCACTCCCTTGAACTGCGTATGCTTCAGCGCGTTCCATATCAGCACGGAAACCATGAGTATTGATATTGGCAAGGTTATTAGCGCGAACTTGCTGGGCGGTAAATACGCGCCCTGCCCCACTCGCCGCGGTATAAATTAATCGATCCACAACTCAGCCCTTACATGTTAAACAGCACTTGGGTAAGCTGCTGCTGAGTTGAAAGTGATTGTGCGTTGGCTTGGTAATTACGTTGTGCTGTCATCAACCCAACCAGCTCACCAGTTAAGTCAACATTCGATTCTTCAATGTAACCCGCGTACAAACCACCCAATGTGCCTGAACCCGGAACACCAATTAAGGGTTGGCCCGATGCCTGAGTAGCGGCCCAGCCGGTATTGCCCACTTGCATTAAACCGCCATTATTAGGGAAATCGGCTAACACAACTTGGCCTTGACGCATCTGCTCGCCGTTGCTGTAGTTGGCGAAAACCATGCCGTCATCATCAATGGTGATACCCGTTAATTCACCCGAGGTATGACCGTTGCTACGGTTGGTTGATACTGCAAACTCACTACCAAACTGGGTTGAACCTGTCATCGATAACGCAATATTCATCTCCGCAGCACCTTCTGGTGCAAATGAAATGTTTACACTGCCTGTTGGGTCAACCAATTTACCGCTTTCATCAAACTCCAGAGCTTGGCCGCTTTCATCTTCAAGTACTTCACCATTCATCGCATAGTGAACTTCCCACTCGTTTTCACCCGTTTTAACGAAATACTGCGTTAAGGTGTGCTCGTTGCCCAATGAGTCATAAACACTGGTGGTATATGATGAGTTGAAGCTGTCGCTATCTTCTGGGTCGAATGGGATACGATCGCCATTTTCATCTTCAATGATGCTGGCACCTGCATCTAAATTGGCTGAGAAATCAATCGAATCACTCGCTTTGGCTGCCACAGATCCGGTTTTGACTTGAATATCACCCATAGAACCCGTTAGCAGGTTGCCATTAGCATCGGTGCCATAACCTTGTAAACGCAAACCGCCGTTGTTGACCAAAAAGTTATCTTTATCTTGGTTAAACATACCGGCACGAGAATAGGTGTAAGCCCCATCATCACCTTGAAGAACGAAAAAGCCGTTACCCCCAATAGCCAGGTCAGTCCCTCGACCTGTCATGCTAAAGCCCCCCTCATTGAAGGTTTGTGAAAGGCTTGCTAACTCAACACCACCGCCCATACCACCGTTCATCAGTGCCGAGAACTCAGCACGTGAGGATTTAAAACCGACCGTCGATACGTTAGCAATGTTGTTACTGATTGTGTTCAATTCCTGAGAGGTGGTATTTAAACCACTCATAGCAATGTTAAAGCTCATTATTATTTCTCTTATTCTGACGTTGAATTGCAAGCCGCTATCGGCGGCCCGCCAACTTAAATAGTGGAGTAGGTTCTGGCTTATTGTTGCCGGAATCCTGCTTGTCACCGTATTCGGTAACGTTAAAGAATGGGACGTAGCCAACACCCGCAATCAAAAACTCTGGTGAACCACCACCTGGTGGTATACGCATTTTTTCAATCGTGCCCGCAACCATTAGCTCTGGCTTATAGTCGCTGTCACTGGTCACAACCGTTAAATCATACTGTCCGTCTTTTAGGCCAAGCGCTTTAGGGTCAATAATAAATGGCACTTCACCTTCACCATTTACACCTAGCTCAATGGTTTCAACCAGCTCACCCGCGTCATTACGGATTTCCACTTTTAAGTCATCAACAGCGCTGCCTAGATCAACCAAGGCATCTAAAGGCTCGCCTGCCAGTTCTAACGTGTCAGTGCTCACACGTACATCTTGACCAACCATGCCTGCGGTTGTTAGTACCTGAATGTTATCGAGTAATACCATTTGATTGGTCACTGTACCGTTCATGTTCTGCATGGTTTCGACTTGAGTCATCTGCGCTAACTGGGTCATGAACTGTGTTGTATCAAGCGGATCTAACGGTGTCTGATTTTGGATTTGTGCAATCATCAATGTCAGAAACGTATTGTCTTGCTGGCCATTGGTGGCAATTTGGTCTGATCCTGATGTAGTCGTAACACCACCATTGTTACTGGTTGCAAACGGCGTACTCATATTGCTTTCCTTACTGACCTAACTTCAACAAGCCTTGCTGCATGCTGCGAGCACGCCCAAGCACATCGACACTGGTTTCAAAACTGCGGGAGGCTGACATCATGTCTGCCATTTCCGACACCACATCAACATTGGGGTAAAACACATAACCATCAGCATCTGCGATTGGGTTACCTGGTTCATAACGGCGATCCAAGTCGCCCTCAACAGGAACAACATCCAATATTTGAACTCGAGCGCCAGCATAATTACTTGCCTGCATTTGGCTGTTTTCATACACCGTAGAAAACACTGGCTTACGGCTGCGGTAAGTTCCCGCTTCGGTTGTTGCGCCTGCATCCGCATTCGCCAAGTTACTGGCAATGGTATTTAAACGCAGTGTTTGAGCTGTCATTGCCGAGCCGGCAATTTGGTAAATTTCACTAAACGACATAACTTAATTACTGTCCTTGAATGGCTGTCGACAGCCCTTGAAATTTCATGTTCAAAAATGTCAGGCTTGATTCAAAATCCATCGCATTTTGTGCGTACTGTGCCTGCTCAACCCCAAGTTCAACCGTGTTGCCATCCATTGAGCTGTTATAAGGGTTGCGGTACATCAACTGTGCTCCGTCTGATTGACCGCTTACACGTCCGTGCTGGCTTTGTATTTGTCCCTCAACGGCAGCGATTGCCGCTTTAAAATCAAAATCTCTCGATTTAAAGCCCGGTGTATCCACATTCGCGAGATTTCCCGCAAGTACCTTGGCACGCTCTGCACGAAGGTTTAAAGTGTGCGGGTGAATGCCTAAAGCCTTGTCAAAGCTGATTCCCATATGGTGTCCTTGATTGCGATAAATCGATTATTGTCGAGTTACAATCAAATAACGTGCCAACTTTTAAGTTATTGATTTTAAAGCAATTAACTCATAAAAAGATAAAACGGAACAGAAAGCGGAAGTGTTGCTTCCTGCTAAAGGAAGTAAAGCGGAAGTGAAGAGCGGAAGCGATTCCGCACATCATTACATAGAAGAATTACGATAGAACCATCATGGTGGAGCTGAGCAAAAGAAGCATGATCCAATATTACAAAATAACGAATATGACTCGCCGTCTCATTGCCCGTCTTATTACATTATGTACTGTACTGACAATGACACCCCCAGCGTTTGCAGATGTTGCGCCGAACGGGAATGATCAGACAGCCAGTCAGTACCAAATAACGCAACAAGTAAAAGCCAATATTAAGCGCCAGATCTCGACCACTGCACAGCAACAACAATGGCCTGCGGTAGAAAACACAACGATTTCCATTCGCCTCCCAAGTGGTAGCCACCGGTTAAATCACTGCACGAGTCCGCTGACGATTGAGCGCTTAGACAGGCGACGATACCCAGCAGGAAGGCTACGTTTCTCAGCAAGTTGTGAGCAACCAGACACATGGAAAGTCACGGTACAAGCCGATGTCAGTGTTATTCTTCCTGTTGCCTTTGCCAGTCAAACCCTGACAAAAGATCACATCCTAACGCAGCAAGATATCACCATGAAATCCATAGATATCGCATCACTTAATCGAGAGTTCATCGCCTCCCCGTCCAATTATTTAGGGTTACGTGTATTACGACAAATACGGGATAAGCGTTTAATACCGCTATCTCAACTAAGTCCTGCTTATCTTATTTCTCGTGGTGATAAGGTGATCATTCAGGCAAACAGAGAAGAGTTTAGCGCCAGCATGTCTGGCATCGCACTTGAAGGCGGCTACCATCAGCAGCAAATCCGAGTCAGAAACAGCAGTTCAGGGAAAATTATTCAAGCAATCGTGGCGGAGTCAGGCCAAGTAATAACACTTTTCTAAATTCACTTAATCAATACTGTGACTTGGTCGTTTAGATTTAATATCAGAGAAGAAGTAAGGAATTCCGTTATGATTGAATCGACTAAAGCGGGTTTACAATTGGCAACGCCAATTAAAACAAACCTGAATAAAGCTGGTGATACAAAAACAGCGCCAGATACAAAAACAACCGATAGCTCACCGGTACAAACAAACCATGGCAACACCACATCAGTGGTTAGCCCACAGGCACAAAGCATGGAAAGCTTACAACAAGAACTCCAGCGTATGCCCGATGTGGATATGGTTAAAGTGAATGAAATACGTACGTTGCTTGCAAGCGGTAACTATGAAATTGATCTTGATGGCCTTGCTGCCAGTATCCGCGGCGCTCATAGCCGCGATTAATATCAGCAAATAGCACGAAACGAGATAGCCATGAGCCAGAAAACCGCTTCAATCATTAAAACGTTCATTCACGATCTAAATAGTGATCTCGATGACTACAAAAAGCTGCATCAGCTTTTAAAATTACAGCATTACAATATGATCCAGCGAAGCAGTGATAAACTCACTAAAATTGCGGACAAACATCAAAATACCTTACAGCTACTACAACAACGAGCAGACCAACGATCTAACTTGCTAGAGCAGCTTGGTATGGACGGTAGCCCTGAAAGTGTTAATCGCCTTATCAATGCATTGCCCGAACAACACCGTCAAAACACGCAAGTAAAGTGGACACTACTTAAGCAATTGGTTAACGAATGTATGGTGCAAAATGAACGTAATAGCCGTTTGCTTATGATGCAGCAACAAATCCTTACTCAGGTACTTCATCAAGATAATGACTCAACTTATCAACCCGCGGGCTATTAAGTATTTCCCTCCCCTTCCTATTAATCGGCCATCGCATTCAATCAATAAAAAAGCCACAGGTATGTCACCTGTGGCTTTTTGTTAGCTCATTAACATCGAAGCTCGAATAAAACGTTGAGTTGCCATTTCATCCATCAACTTTTGCTCGCTTTTCGCCATTGCTTGAGCCTCTCGTTGATATCGCTTATCGATGACATTCTCCAAGCTTTTCACTTTGACATGCTGCTGAGTTACGTGTCGTTGCAGTGCAGCTTGCTCTGCTTGGGACAATGCCAAGGTTTGAGATTGAAGTGTTGATAAATGTTGAAGATGATCCCTAAGCGTAAAACGGTTTTTCCATGCCAACCCGTTTTCTCCCGCCACGACTTGGCAAGTATCATAAAGCTCATCTAACTGCTCAAGCCGTCGTTGATGATTGACGCAGTCTTGTTGTTTTTGCTGATATCGTTGCCCAAGATCATCTAATTCATTTTGCTTAATTCGACAAAACCTACCGAGTGCGTGCGCGTGTTTAGTCAATATTCAGCTCCTTCATGAGTTGTGACATTTGCCCTTCCACAGTATCCCAATCGGCTTGTTCATCCATTTCTTGCTGGAGAAAAGCCACTAATTTCGGGTTTGCCTGTACTGCGTGATCCATCTCAGGATCATTACCTGGCTGATACCCCCCCAACGGGATAAGTTCGCGAACATCTTGATAGCGGCTGTATAACCGCTTAAATGACATTGCTTGTTTTAGCTGCTCTTTACTGACAACTTGCGGCATAGTGCGCGAGATTGATTGAGAGATATCAATCGCAGGGTAATGACCTGCCTCTGCCAATTGACGATCTAGCACAACGTGGCCATCAAGAATAGCTCTGGCACTATCGGCGATAGGGTCTTGTTGATCATCACCTTCCGTCAGTACGGTATAGATAGCGCTCATACTGCCTTGCTCTGAAGCACTGTTGCCTGCTCGCTCGACCAATTGAGGCATCATACTAAAGACTGAAGGTGGGTAGCCTTTGGTTGCTGGTGGTTCGCCAAGCGCTAAGGCAATTTCTCGCTGCGCCATCGCAAAACGCGTAAGCGAATCCATCAATAACAATACGTCTTTACCTTGATCGCGATAATATTCAGCCACACGGTGACAGAGTTGCGAGGCGCGTAAACGCATTAATGGTGACTCATCTGCTGGCGCTGCAATAACAACGGCTCTTGCTAAGCCTTCAGCACCTAAAGAGTGCTCAATGAATTCCTTCACTTCACGGCCCCGCTCACCAATCAACCCTACCACGACAACATCCGCACTTGTTTGGCGGGTGATCATCCCGAGTAAGACACTTTTACCGACACCACTGCCTGCAAATAGGCCAATACGCTGCCCTTTACCCAGCGTCAACAAGCTATTGATAGCTCGTATACCTACATCAAGCGCACCAGCAATAGGTCGTCGCAGCATCGGGTTAATATTTTCACCATGAAGGCAAATATCATCTTGGCCAAGAACTGGACCTAAACGATCAAGGGGATCACCCAAACCATTTAGCACCCGCCCCAACCATTGTGGGCCAATTCGAATTCTACTTTCACCTTCAAGCGGCCATACTTTGGCACCAGAAAATAAACCAGAGACATTGTTAACGGGCATTAGGTAAGCCACATCACGGTTAAAACCAACCGTCTGCGCCTCAACTTTGCTGCCATTCCCGGTTTCCACTAAACACCGCTGCCCTGTCAGTAATCGACAGCCAACAGCTTCCAGCATTAACCCCGTTACTTTCACCAAACGGCCAGTGACCTTGGCAACAGGCACTGCTTCTAACGAAGCCAGTGCCTGCTCTAAGCGATAGTCAATAATCTTACTCATGACGCCTGCCTAACAACCTCATCATTTAAGACTTCAGGCTCAGCTTGGTCATCAGTTTCAATCACTATTTGCTCATCCAACAAGTGGCTTTTAACCGCCGCTATACATGTATCAAGTCGCTGTTCGCACCCCGCATCTGCTTCAGCTGTCTTTGTCGCAACCCGACATTCGCCTTGACGTAAGGTGTCGTCGCAAACAATGTTCCACTCTTGGATTTTATCGCTAGCCACTTTCTCGATATGAGCAAACTCTTCCCTTGCCATTCGCACTTTGAGCCCATCAGGTTCCCCCGGCAGGCTTTCTAGTGTTTCATCAATCAAGGTTAAAATTTGCTGTGGCTGCAAAGCAAGTTCACCCCGAATAACTTGTTGAGCAACCTTCTGTACCAGCTCGCAAACTTGCTCACGCTGACGGCGCTCATGTTCAGCAAATAGCATGGCCATTTTTTTATGCATTTGATCAAACGGTGATGCAGCTTTAACGAAATGTTCTTTACCTTCTTGAAAGCCTTGCATCAAGCCTTGTTCATGGCCATCTTTAACACCTTGCTCAAATCCCTGTTGTTGACCTTGCAAAATCCCCTGCTGCACACCTTCATCATGGCCTCGAGACATCCCTTGCTGAAAGCCTTGATTAAATTGAACCTGAAACTCTTCATTACTCACTGAATCTTGAGGCTCTTGCTCTAGTTTGCTCGAACCTTGTTCATCGGCAGCAATATCATCAAAACCCAGATCAAACTCATCCATACCAAGATCATCAAGACCATGATCATCGAGGCCGCTCTCGTCAAAACCAAAGCTACCCATACCAAATTCATCATTAAGATCGTTCGCTTCTACCGAGCGTGATGCTGCTGTAGGCTCAGACATCATGCTAGGGTCAACCAACGGTGGAAAGCGATGACTACGAAACTGATGCGACTGCAAGCGCATAATTTTATTACGTCTAAACATGTCTACTCCACCGTCGTTTCTTGATAAAGCTGCAAGCTAATCACTTTGGTATCATTCAAGTCACGCACGTAGTCCATAATTTCTAACCGCGCTTCCTGCACCTGTCGCAATGACACTTTACCCAATTGGGCGATATCACTTTCCATTGATTGCTGCATTCGGCGTGGCAAAATAGACAATAAAGATTTACGCATTACCGGATCAGCACCTTTCAGCGCCATTGCCAAGAGATCTGTCGGTATTTCTTCCAAAATACGAAGGCGTACAGCTTCCGATTGGCGAGTAAGAATAGAAAATTCGTACATCTTGTTTTTAAGACGCTCTGCCAACCCATTGTCATGCTCTTCCAGTGCAGTCATCAAACTTAGCTGATCACCGGTAAAGCGGTTGATTATGTCAGCCACTTGTTTTTCACCTTCAACCACTGCCCCTGAATTTTCGGCTAAGAACTCAATACAACGCTCAACCAACTCTTGGAGCTCTAGCGCGACATCACGGCTAACTTCAGTCAGCACTGCAATACGGCGTAATACGTCTTTTTGTAGCTCAGGCTCTAGTTCACCTAAGACTTGAGAAGCAATATCGGGTGGCAAGAATGCAATGAATACTGCTTGCATTTGCACGTGCTCATTAATCAAGAAATGCGCTAACTGCTTTGGTTCAATCCATTGTAATCGCTGCATAGTAGTGCGGATTTCATCACCATAGATTGTATCGAGCAGATTACGAGCAAGGCGTCCGCCTAGCGCTTTGTCCAATGTCCGCTGCAAAAATGGACGAGAAGCACCACTAATACCCGACTGCGCACGAAATTCATCGAAGAACCCCTGCAAGACAAAGCGAGCTTCTATGCTGCGAATAGCAGGTTGCTTGGCCATTGCATGACTCACTTTAAGCAATTCATCTCGCGACATATGTCGCATGACTTGAGAAGCCGATTCTTCCCCCATGCTTAGCAGCAATATTGCCGTCTGCTCTAGTGGATCAAGTAACACATCACCGTCGGCCAAGTGACTAAAATTATTAAGACTCATTGCTATTCACCCATTTCTTAATTACTTCGGCAACACGTTCTGGCTCGACTGCTGTCAAATTTTGCAAGTGCTGAACCTGCACTTCAAGCTCTGAGCCTGGTGGTGGTAACGTTGATAAATCAAACGCTGCCGTATTCGTTGTTTCTGTAGAAGCGCTCGCCTCAGAGGTTACCGGTTGCCCTTGGGCTATCGAATCCAGTAAAGCGTCAGCTAAGTCCTGCTCATTATCAAAATTTGCCATCGCAGCCGTCGTATTCACAGACTCAGTCGCTGCCTGCTCATTTGCTATCGACTTGCTTGGTGAAGAAACAGCTGTAGTGGCTGCCGCCAATGCAGGAGTCACAGCACTTGGTCGCTGAAGGGCTTTCACTAACGGACGCAATACAAAAATAATGAACGCTAAACCTAGCAAGGTATAAGCACCATATTTAATCAAACTTAATAATTGCTGATCATGCCACCACGGTGTTTCTACCGCGGTTGTTTCAACTGCACGAGCAAAATTAAACGCATGAAGGCTAAATTGGTCGCCTCGCTCTGCTACATATCCCACTGAATCTTTAACCATTTGAGCTATCTGCTCCAACTGTTCTTGCTGCCAACCCTGCTCAATTAAATCGTCATTAAGCAACACTGATACTGATAACAACTCTATTCCACCTTGGGCATGAAGAGTGTGGCGTACTTTACGACCAACATCGTACTGACGACTCAATTCAGCCCGTTCATTGCGCGACTCATTATTCGGTGCGTTATCATCACCTGCGGGCTGGTTGCTCAATGCGCCAGGAATACCTAAAGCCAATTGACCTTGTGTATTGTCTTGCTTGGTAAACTCGGTACGTAACACCGGATCACTGTCGACCGACTCATGTGTCTCTTCAATTTGGTCAAAATTCAGCGTTGCAGCGACCTGAACCCGAAAGTTCCCCATCCCAACCAATGGTGCAAGCATATCCGCAGCACGACGGACCATATCTCGTTCGACGCGTTGCTGCTGTTCATGGAAGCGGACGTTCATCTGAGATTGGCTACCCATAGCCAAATCAGCACTGAGCAAATTGCCGTACTGATCAACAACGGAAATTGCATCGACCGCCATTCCCGTGATGCTGCCACTGACTAAATTAACAATGGCTTCAACTTGCGATTGGTCTAGCTGCATGCCCGGTTCAAGTTCAAGCATTACGGCAGCTGACGGTTTCTCTTCATTGATCCCAACAAACAAGGTTCGGTTTGGGATAGCCAAATGAACACGTGCATGATTCACCGATCTGATTGCTAAAATAGTGCGTGCTAACTCTCCCTCAAGTCCTTGGCGATAGCGTGCATTTTCAATAAACTGACTCGTACCTAGGCCTGAGCTGCGATCAAGAATTTCGAGCCCCTCAGGTAGCTTGGCTTTTACGCCTCTCGCGGCCAATACAATTCTCGCATCCGCTAACCGGTTTCCAGGTACCAAGATTTGGCCTGATTGATTGTCGACCTGAAACTGTATTTTTTCTTGCTCAAGCACCGTAAGAATTTCACTGTTATCGTAACGTTCTTGTGTACCGTACAGCGGTTGATACGGGCTTGTTTGCGTCCACATCATTACCACAATAAATAATGACACCAACATTGCTAGCGCCGTTATTATTGCGATGTTCTTATTTTTACCGTCCAACAGCTGTTGGATTTTTTCTTTAAACTCAAGCCACTTGCTTGATGATGCCGTGGCTGGATTTTCGGCTATGGTTGTACTCATTTTATTCTCACTACAGAGGCATCTTTAACACATCGTCATAGGCAGCTAGAACTTTATTCCGTACCTGAGTCAGTGCTGAGAAGGAAATACTGGCTTTTTGGATCGCGACCATAGCGCCCACCAAATCATCAGATCGTCCGGCATCAACATCCGCCGTAATTCGAGCGGCCTGTTGCTGCTGATTATCAATACGGCGAACAGCCTGAGTCATAGCGGTATGAAAAGTCCCTTGCTTGGGGTGCGATGAATTAACGGCGATTTGTGTACCCGATTGGGCGTGCTCACGCATTACTGTCATTCGTTGCAACATCTGCTGTTGCATCACTGAAGCTTGATTAGACATGGCATTATTCCTTAAGCCGCTGTACCTGCTTGGTGAATGTATGAATCAATGTTGATCCCCTGCTCTCGCATGGCGGCTATTTTGTAACGCAACGCACGCGTCGACATACCCAACGCTTCAGCAGTATGGTTTCGTTTTCCATTATGACGAGCGAGAGTGTCGAGAATAAATTGATGCTCAGCATCTTTACGGCTTTGTTTTAATGCGTACTTTGCATCTTCCGCAATGAATGTTTTGGCTTCTTCAACAACATTGCTCAGCATCAAATCTTGAGCTGTGATCCAATAGCCATGACGCATCACCAAAGCACGCTGAATCGTATTCTCTAATTCACGGATATTGCCCGGCCAGTTATATCGAGAGAGCACTGATTGCGCCTCTTCAGATAACCCACAAGACTCAGTACACCCAGCATTATATTTACGAATAAAGTGCTCAGATAAAGGCAATATATCTTCTTTGCGCTCACGCAATGGTGGCCACTGCAATGGCAAAACATCTAAACGATAATATAAATCTTGACGGAAACGACGCTCCAAAACAGCCTGCTGCAAATCAACATTTGTTGCCGCAATAATCCTGACATCTAGCGAGATTGACCGATGACTACCAAGGCGTTCAACCTGACGCTCTTGCAATACCCGTAATAGTTTTGCCTGTAGTGCAGGAGGAATTTCACCAATTTCATCCAACAATAAGGTACCGCCATTGGCCTCTTCAAATTTACCGGCTTGGCTTTGTGTCGCCCCAGTAAACGCCCCTTTAACGTGACCAAAAAGCACGGCTTCTAACATCGCTTCAGGAATTGCGGCACAATTAATCGCAATAAATGGGCCTTCACTGCGGGGAGAGTGTTCGTGAACATAACGTGCCAGAACCTCTTTACCCGTGCCAGATTCCCCCGTAATCAATACCGTTGCATCTGTTTGGGCTGTACGGTGCGCCATTTGCAGTACTTGTAAGCTGCGACGACTGGTTGCAACAACATCCCGCAGAGGAGACTGTACAATCTGATTACGTTTCACCAAGGCTGTGATTTGCTCAGGCTGGTAAGGCTGTAACAAGTAATCATCGGCCCCCGCTTGCATTGCATCACTAGCAAGTTGGCTTTGCTGATAATCAACAATAGCAACCACAGTTGCCGCAGGCATATGCTGTTTAACTGCTTTGATTGTCGACAGCATGTTCATATCTGTCAGGGAGTCTGCAACAAACAACAAGCTATTCGGTGTTTCTCGCAACTTTGCCAACGCATCAGACGCACTTGATGAGTTACGAACCTGATAGCCCTCAGCACTCAATATTTTGATTGCACCTGCAGCTTGTATAAGACAGCTATGGGCAAAAATGACATTACCAGAGGTCATACTCCCTCCTTAACTATCCGCAACTGGACTCGACGATTCTGTTGATTCGCCTGAATCGAGCTACCAGATACCAATGGGTAACGTTGCCCATGAGCACGCAGTTGTATTTGACTTTGACTCACGCCCATAGCCACTAGCTCGTCGGCAATAGATTGTGCTCGTTGACGAGAAAGCCCAAGGTTATCCAGTGATGAACCAGTCACATCGGTATGACCATCTATCAGTACGCTCTTGATAGTGTGATCGTAACGAATATATTCAGCGATATGAGTCAGCAATAGTTGCTGATCGCCACTGAGGCTGCTTTCACTACTTGAAAAGAAAAATGTATTGTCTTTTGCATGTGCGTAATCAATAGGTAGTAACGCCGCCACACAAGACTTAAATTGTTGGTAAGAAGTAGAAAAACTGACAGCAGGTATATCCCACACCTTTTTTTCTTGGTGTTGGTTATAGCTAACCGATATCTGGCTCCATGCGCCTTTTTCCATTTTATTAAGTAAGTAATGAAGTTCTGCTGTCCCTGTAAAAGTCAGCCTATCACTCCCACGAGCTGAACCAGATAGCAAATATTTACTTCCTGATTTTTCATCCCATGGTGAAGTATTAATATCAAGCTTAGCCTCATCAATAAAATAAGGCCGCTGACTACTAGAAAACAGAACTGAATAAGGTTCAACAGATTGTGCTAAAAATGTAACACTGCCATCAAACTTTAAGCTCTTTGTTAATTTACAAGAAAAGCGATCTCCTGAGAATTGCCAATCAATTTTATCTAACGGTGCTTGTATTGACTTAGCATTCACACTTGTTGATAAAAAAATTAACAAAGAAAGCATTTTTTTTGATTTATTTGCTCTCATATAAAACTATTTGCCTAACCGATTAAGTTTAATAATTCCCATCTCAATAGAGATAAGAATAAGAATGCTTGCGTGGGTGTATATTAATTTACGTGCATATTAAATATGCAACAAAACACCTCTATGTTTATATATATCAAYAAAACAAGACATTACGCGTGGATATTAGGCAGCATTTGATTGATTTACTAGACAGTAATTTACTCCTTTTATTTTGGTTGGCTAAAGATCACAGATTCATATTTGGTTACAAATATGAAAAAGCAACAAATAACAAACAAAACACTACAACAAGCAACATAAAACACCATAAAATAAAACAAAATGGCTGAAAAAGCATGCAGCAACGCACACTTTCGAGACAAGCTATTTTTTACACTCATTCACATTATGAATGTTTTTGTGATCTTGATTCACTAAATATCCAAATTTTCATTTAATAAATTTAATTTACCCTTTATTGACACAATATTTTAAGCATTTGAATTATTTATTTAATACTGTTAGAAATAAGCACGATAAAAAATACAAGCAAATAAACACTCCTTATTTGACTGGCAATTTAACGTTTATATCTTCGGGATAATCAATGAAATCAAGCAATAAAAAAAACAAAATAAAACCGAGGAATATACATGGTTCAACAAATGTATTTCCTATCGATATTCGTTCATTAGGAAGACCATTAAATGCTGCACAGCAGTCATTATCACCCTATTTCTATCAGTCTGAGAAAGTGCTTGAGAAAGCAATAAACAATATGACCCGCCGGACTGACTGTACTGTGACTTTATTAAGCTATGGACTAGAAGTTACATACCACGACAATCAAAATAGAGAACCTATTTGCTTTAATCATTCACAATTTAGTGGCCAATGTCTTGTTAATATCTCACAGCCATTAACACACCTTATTGCTGAAGCTTTTTATGGCGGAACACCTTGTTTTTCCCATTTAAAAAATGATTTAGAGAAAGCACCTGATTTATCGAACAATGAAGAAGATGCATCACTCAGTGCAACTATTGCTCATATGCTAGATGATAATACTCAAAGCAATTCTCATCGCCCTATCGATAGTGCTAACAGTGATTTAAATGCCCAACCAATGAACGCCAGTGAAAAACGTGTTCAAGCGCGTATTGCAGCGACATTGCTTAACCAACTTAGCCATGAATGGCAGGTTTCACCCGAGCACAGTGGATTTAAAAATGGGGTTCTCAGCGCTATTTTTTCCGTCCAAATTGAAGACGCCTATGGTGAAATACACCTACAACTGGATGATGAGCTATTACTTCAGCTTACCGCTAAAGATGTCATTAAGGCACCAACACCTTCGCAGCTGAACTCACGAAGAGAAGTACAACTAAAACAAGTTCCGATCCGTTTAAACGCCGTACTTAGCCGTCAAACACTCGCCCTAGATCAAGTCATGAAACTGAAAGCTGGTGACATTATTTCCACCGACATTCAAGAAGTTGTCGATGTACATGCAGGAACTCAAGCCCTGTATCAAGCACATGTCGTCGAACGAAATGGCCACCTTGTTCTACAAGTCGTCGATACCATTACTCCACAAGAACGGAATTAATCCATGAACGAAGAAAATATCCTCCACTCACTTGATGGCGACCTGAATTTCGATTCTGACATTGCCGATATTTTTGAGACCCCAGCGGCCTCTGAAACGATGAGTAATACCTTGGAAGAAAAACAAGCACCGCGTGATCTTGGCTTTTTCCGCCAAATTCCTGTCACTGTGACACTCGAGGTGGCAAGCACAGATATCGCACTCGGTGAATTAATGACCGTCGGGCCAAACTCCGTTATTGAGTTAGACAAACTTAACGGCGAGCCACTAGATGTAAAAGTAAATGGCCGCCTATTAGGACATGCAGAAGTCGTTGTCGTGAATGACAAATATGGCCTTCGCCTTACTGACATTGCTGAAGATGCGCTACATGACGTTACCGCATAAAATTACCCTGCCTACATGGGTTAAGCTTCTTTCTCTGATCATTCTACTGACTGGTTTTTCAAGCCAAGCAGTTGCTGATCAGGGAATTGCGTTCATGTCAGTCATTGACGGTGACAGTAATCAAGAATATTCCGTCAAAGTCCAGATCTTGCTGCTGATGACAGCATTAAGCTTTTTGCCATCAATGCTATTGATGATGACGAGCTTTACCCGAATTATTGTCGTACTTGCGATTTTAAGGCAAGCGCTTGGCCTGCAACAAAGTCCGCCAAACCGGATCTTAGTTGGCATTGCGTTAAGCTTAACAATGCTGTTAATGAAACCGGTATGGGACCCAATCTACACCGATGCGTTTGTTCCTTATGATTCAGGCAGCATTACATTACAGCAGGCTGTGTCTATTGCTGAAAAACCAGTTCGTTCATTCATGCTCACTCAAACCTATGAAAATTCATTAGAGCAAATGTTACGTATTGCGGGCGATCCGCTCGATCTCGCTCCTGAAGACATCAGCTTTGCGGTACTCATGCCAGCCTTTGTGCTAAGTGAGTTAAAAACCGCATTTCAGATTGGTTTCATGCTTTTTATCCCCTTTTTAATCATTGATATTGTTGTTGCCAGCGTATTGATGGCAATGGGTATGATGATGCTATCGCCGTTAATCATCTCATTACCTTTCAAACTCATGGTGTTTGTAATGGTCGATGGCTGGACAATGACAGTCGGTAGTTTAACTGCCAGTTTTGGGGGATTGTGATGGGGATTGATGCCACAGCTAACCTCTATGCTGATGCCATTTATATGATCATTTCAATGGTGGTCATTCTTATTGCACCAAGTCTGTTAGTCGGTTTATTAGTTGCTATTTTTCAGGCGACAACCCAAATTAACGAACAAACAATGAGCTTCTTACCGCGTCTTCTTACAACGCTGCTAATGCTCATTTTTGCGGGTCCATGGTTATTGCGTAATATCAGTGACTTCTTCAATTCGCTATTTCATATCATCGCCAATGTCGTTAGCTAACAGCCTTGTCAGCCTGTCATTTGCCGAGATAACCGCATTAGCCGGCCAGCTGTGGTGGCCATTTTTCCGCGTGTCGGCAGCCTTCATGACCATGCCATTTATTGGCAATGCCCATATTAATAACCGTACTCGTATACTGCTCGCGTTGTCGATTACGGTTGTTTGCGCCCCTTTATTGCCACCGATGCCAGCAGTTGACCCAATTTCTGTTCGCGCCTTAGTTTTGGCAGGCGAACAACTTGCCATTGGTGCCTTACTGGGCATGTGCTTACAATTTCTTTTTGCTGCCATGGCGATGGTGGGACAAATTATGTCAATGCAGATGGGTCTTGGTATGGCGATGATGAATGACCCAGCCAATGGTGTGACCGTTGCATTGATCGGTAACTATTTTTTAATGTTTACCACGCTACTGTTCTTAGCATTAGATGGCCACCTCATTGCTATCGACATTGTAGTACAAAGCTTCAACCACTTCCCGATTGGGGGAGGGCTGAATGAAGCATCATTTGAACGACTCATCAATTTATTCGGCTGGATGATGACCGCCGCAGTGACTATCGCACTACCCACTATCGCTGCAATGCTAACGGTTAACCTGACGTTTGGTGTGATGAACCGTGCCGCACCATCACTTAACGTATTTGCATTAGGCTTTCCGATGTCGATGATGCTTGGCTTGTGTGCTGTGCTCCTTTCATCTTCAGGGTTACCGGGGATTTACGCTGAACTTTGCCATCAAATTCTGGCTGAAATGCGCCTAATAGGAGGCATTTAGCATGTCCCAGCAACAAAGTAGCCAAGACAAAAGTGAAAAGCCCAGTCCTCAAAAACTCCGAAAAGCACAACGGGAAGGCCAAGTGGCTCGCTCGAAAGAGTTTGTGGTCGGGGTGCTTTTTATTACTATTGCCGTCTTTCTTTGGGCTTATGGCGACTTCCTTGGTCAGCGAGCTGAACAACTGTTCACGATGAACTATGAGTTGAGTGCCGCCGAGCTGAAAGAACCCGATATCATGACAAGAAAGCTGGCTGAAAGTGTTCGCTTACTTGCAGGCCTTTTTGTGCCAATGGCCATGGTATTAATACTTGTCACCATATTAGCCTCAATGATCCCGGGCGGCTGGGTTATGTCACTAAAGCCGATTCAGCCAAAGCTAAATAAAATTAGTCCTCTTGCCGGTCTGAAGCGCCTTTTCTCGATTAAATCATTGGTTGAATTGGTGAAATCAATTCTAAAAATAACGTTGATTTCCACTGTTCTCTATATCCTTTTGAATAATAACCTTGGCTCGCTACTGGCCGCACAGCGTGCGCCGTTTGAGCAAGGCGTTGGGATCACGCTCGGCCATATCATCAAAGCGCTTATCTATTTTGGCGTTGTTGTTTTATTGATTGGTTTCATCGATATGCCCTATCAGCTTTGGAATCACACTAAAGAACTGAAGATGACGAAGCAAGAAGTCAAAGATGAACATAAAAACAGCGAAGGGCGACCTGAAGTTAAGCAGCGTATACGTCAACTGCAACAGCAAATGTCTCGGCGTCGTATCGATAATGCGGTGCCAGCCGCCGATGTCATTCTCACCAACCCCACTCATTATGCTGTCGCGCTTAAATATGATCTTAGTCGCTCTGGCGCGCCTTTCGTGGTTGCAAAAGGCGAAGATGAAATGGCGTTACGGATCAAAAACATTGCCAAAAAACATGATATTGAGGTGATGAATCTTCCACCGCTCACTCGTGCTATTTATTTCAATACCCGTATAGATCAAGAGATACCTGGCCCGTTATTCGTAGCTGTAGCTCATGTATTAACCTACGTCATGCAGCTAAAAGCTTATAAAACAGGGAATAAAGATAAGCCTCAGCCATTGCCGAGCTTGGTCATACCCAAACACCTAAGACACGATTAAACACTCGCCACAAACTATAACAACAATACCTATAACAACGACGATTAACGTCAATATTGAGCTAGAGATCTTATGAAAGCGAAGCTGCGACAATTGTTTCCCAACCTAACCACCAGCTATTTGGGTATCCCAATCATGTTGCTTGCGATATTGGCAATGGTGATCCTACCCTTGCCACCGTGGCTGCTTGATGCCCTATTCATCTTTAATATCGTCTTAGCTGTCATTGTGTTATTGGTGGCAGTGTCCAGTAAACGGCCATTAGATTTCACCGTTTTCCCAACGATATTATTGATTGCAACATTAATGCGCCTAACGCTGAATGTTGCTTCAACCCGTGTGGTACTGCTTAATGGTCACCTTGGTGGTGACTCAGCAGGTAAGGTTATCCAAGCCTTTGGTGATGTGGTTGTCGGGGGTAACTATTTCGTTGGTATCGTCGTCTTTGTCATTTTGATGATCATTAACTTTGTGGTGATCACCAAAGGTGGCGAACGTATATCTGAAGTCTCTGCGCGTTTTACACTTGATGCCTTACCCGGTAAACAAATGGCCATTGATGCCGATTTAAATGCCGGACTCATTGACCAAAACCAAGCACGAACACGTCGTGACGAAGTCGCCAGAGAGGCCGATTTTTATGGTTCAATGGATGGTGCATCGAAATTTGTCCGTGGTGATGCCATTGCTGGCTTGATGATCCTCGTCATCAATATCCTTGGCGGTATAACCATTGGTATGGTTCAGCATGACCTCGCCGCCAGCGAAGCTTTCCAACGCTTCGCCCTACTCACGATTGGTGATGGCTTAGTCGCGCAAATTCCATCATTACTGTTGGCAACGGCAGCAGCGATTATTGTTACCCGAGTTAACGATAGTGGTGATATCTCGGTTGATGTTCACCGCCAAATGTTGGCCTCGCCAACGACGTTATTTACTGCCTCGGCAATCATGCTGATCATCGGCTTAGTGCCGGGTATGCCGCATCTCGCCTTCTTTATTTTTTCAGCGGTACTCGCCTATTCGGCTTGGAAACAAAGACCCAAAAATGCAAACGTAGAGCCACTCGAACAAGCAGAAGCCGTTGCAGAAGCCATTGCCCAAGATAATACCCCAACTTTAAGCTGGCAGGATGTCCCCGCAGTTAACCTACTCGCCCTTGAACTAGGATACCGACTCGTCAATCTTGTTGATAAAAATCAAGGTGAGCCGTTAGCGCAACGTATTCGAGGGGTTCGAAAAACCATAACTGAACAAGTGGGTTTTTTAGTACCAGAAATCGCGATTCGAGATAACTTAAAATTAAAACCAACACAGTACTCGTTATTGCTCCATGGTGAGGTCATTGCACAAGGTGACATTGATCCTGAACGATTAATGGCACTCGCAGTGGGTGAAGTCTATGGACAACTCGATGGTGTATTAGGCAAAGACCCAGCGTATAACCTTGATGCAGTATGGATTGAACCTAACAATAAAACCCAGGCTCTTAATCAGGGCTATTCTGTGGTTGATGGTGCAACCGTCATCGCGACGCATTTAAGTAAAATCATCAAAGAGCATTTGGCTGAACTCTTCTGTCATGATGATGTTGAGCGTCTCATGGAACGGCTTGGCGACACGGCGCCTAAACTTGTTGAAGCCTTAACCAGCCAGCTAAACCATCAGCAACAAATGCGTGTATATCGTCAACTGTTAGTCGATCAGGTGCCCATTAAAGATATCGCAACGATCAGTTCAATAATGGTCGAAAGCAGTGAAGTGACAAAAGATCCTATTTTAATTGCCTCCGATGTTCGCTGTGGTATTAAACGGGTTTTGACTAACAATTTACTGGGTTCAGGAAAAGATTTTAATATCTATACCTTGAACGATAGCCTTGAAAAAATGCTTTTAACGTCATTAACCAAAGCGCAGCAAAGTGGGCAAACGACCTTAGATAGTTTCCCCGTAGAACCGACGTTGCTCGCTCAACTTCAGCAAAACATGCCGGCAGTCAAAGAGCAGTTAAAGCAAAATGGTTTCAAACCCATTTTGCTCGTTACGCCTCAATTACGGCCATTGCTCGCACGCTATGCCCGTACATTTGCGAAAGGCCTTGTTGTGCTGTCTTACAATGAAATACCCGAAGATCGTAATATTAATGTTTTAGGACACCTTGGATAAGCTTCCCTATTGCTCGACTGAAACCAGATATTCAGTCGAGCGAACCGCCACATTAACGGTCAAAAAAACATCAAACACATTTCCATTTTCTCATGCCCTCATTTCTGGCTACATTGCAGCAACACGAAAAGTTTCCTTATAAATCAACGAGCTTAAGTTACACCACATTCTACTAGTAACATTCCTGTAAAGAATACTAAAACAAGTGATATATATATCGGCATTTACCCCTTTACCCATGATAAAATTATGGTATAAACCCAACGCAAACGTTTGCGCAACCTGTAAAACCCTTCTGCGCAATATATCTGTAGTTACCTAAGCGAGGTTATGGCGCCCATGAAAAGTGATATTGAAATTTGCCGTGAGACCACACTCACCCCAATTGATACCATCGCCCAACAGGCAGGTCTTCTCTCAGAAGATCTGACGCCACAAGGCACCCTGAAAGCAAAAGTTAAACCTTCAGTGCTTAAACGCCTTTCAGATCATAAAGAAGGGAAACTTGTTGTCGTAACAGCAATAACACCGACTCCGCTTGGTGAAGGTAAAACCGTCACAACTATCGGTCTTGCTCAAGGCCTAGCCAAACGTAATAAAAAAACCATGGCGTGTATTCGCCAGCCTTCTATGGGACCGGTTTTTGGTGTCAAAGGCGGTGCAGCAGGTGGTGGTTTTAGCCAAGTAGCGCCAATGGAAAAGCTAAACCTGCACCTGACGGGCGACATTCATGCCGTAACGGCTGCGCACAACTTGGCAGCAGCGGCCATTGATGCACGCCTTTACCATGAAGAGCGTCACGGTTACGACACTTTTGCTGAAAAAACGGGTATGCCAGCCTTACGTATTAATATTAATCGTATCGTGTGGAAGCGCGTAATGGACCATAACGATCGCGCACTGCGTATGATCACCGTGGGCAATAACGAAGCTGGCAAAACAATTAATGGCATCGCCCGTAATGATGGCTTTGATATCTCTGCAGCTTCAGAGCTAATGGCTATTCTAGCGCTATCAAAAGATTTGGCTGATATGCGTCAGCGTATTGGCCGTGTTGTTCTCGCGTATAACCTTGATGGTCAGCCAATAACAGCAGAAGACCTACAAGTTGCTGGGGCGATGGCCGTAACCATGTGTGAAGCCATTGAGCCAACCTTAATGCAAACACTGGAAGGTGTACCAACACTGATCCACGCCGGTCCATTTGCCAATATCGCACATGGTAACTCTTCAATCATTGCAGACCGTATCGCGCTTAAGCTGAGTGAGTTCACCATTACCGAAGGTGGCTTCGGCTCAGACATGGGCTTTGAAAAAGCCTGTAACATCAAAGCTCAACAAGCTGGCCGTGGTGCAGATTGTGCGGTGGTAGTTGCCACATTACGTGGGTTAAAAGCGAACTCTGGTTTGTATGACCTTCGTCCAGGCCAAGGGCTACCAGATGCCATCTTTTCACCCGATGAAAAAGCATTGATTGCTGGTTTTGATAACCTTCAATGGCACATTAACAATGCAGCTAAATACGGCGTACCTGTGGTTGTGGCAATTAACCGATTCCCACAAGATACCGATGCGGAGCTTAACCAACTAAAAGCGATGATTGAAAACACCACATTCAATGTGCATGTTGACGTCGCAATCAGTGAAGCATTTGGTAAAGGTGGAGAAGGCGCTACTTTACTTGCAGATGCGGTCATTAAAGCCTGTGAACAACCTGCGAACTTCAGGCCGTTGTACCGCTTGGAACAAACGTTGGAAGAGAAACTAATGACCATCGCTGAAGTGGGTTACGGTGGTCGCGGGGTTGAACTATCTGATCTAGCCAAGCAGCAGCTGGCCGAGTTAAAAGCACACGGGCATGATAATTTAGCCATTTGCATGGCAAAAACCCCCTTGTCTATCACCCCAGATCCTAGCCAAAAAGGCGCACCAACCGATTTTGTTGTACCGGTTCGTGAACTGAAGCTCTGCGCTGGTGCTGGTTTTGTCTATGCGCTATGCGGCAATGTTATGACCATGCCGGGTCTACCGGAAAAGCCGGCTTACCTCGCGCTAGACATTGATGAAGATGGGAATATTACAGGTTTAAGCTAATCTTATATTTCATCGTACAAACGCCAGCATCACGCTGGCGTTTTTTTATGGTTGTTATCAACAACCGTTATAACGATAAGCTGATAAACAATCCGGCAACTGTTGCATTTAACAGGTTGGCTAACGTTGCTGCTATCAGTGATTTCATCCCTAATTGTGCAATTTCGTTATAACGACTTGGCGCCATAAGACCAATGCCACCAAGTAACACAGCAATGGATCCAAAGTTAGCAAATCCGCATAAGGCAAATGCAATAATCGCCTCAACTCGCGGCTCCAATACACCACTTTCAATCATTGGTGCCAACTGAGAAAACGCCACAAACTCATTGATGGTGGTTTTAGTACCAAAAATAACAGCCATCTGCTGCGCAGACTCAAAGTCCCAAATACCTGCGATATAAGCAAAAGGTAAAAACAGGTAACCAAAAATCATATCTAGGCTCAGAAAAGGCATTCCAAACCAACCGCCAACGCCACCGAGCATGCCGTTTAGCAATGCAATCAATCCGACAAAGGCCAGTAGCATCGCACCGATACTCAATGCTAACTGCATTCCCTGCATTGCACCTTGTGCCGCGGCATCAATGACATTTGCCGGCTTATCCTGCTCACTAACAGGCTCTTCAGCCTCATCGACAACCGTCTTTATTTCAGGGATCATCAATTTTGCCATCATCAAACCTGCGGGCGCCGCCATGAAAGAGGCTGCCAGCAAATATTCCAACGGGATTCCCATTTGGGCATAACCGACTAGCACAGAACCTGCAACCGATGCCATACCGCCGACCATAACCGCAAACAATTCAGAGCGAGTCATATTGGCGAGATAAGGACGAATTGTTAACGGGGCTTCAGAGATCCCTAAGAATATATTGGCCGTTGCCGAAATAGATTCCGGACGACTCGTACCCAATGCCTTAGATAACGCCCGACCAAGCGTGTTGACCAGCAACTGCATGATACCCAAATAGTAAAGCACAGAAACCAATGCTGAAAAGAAGACAACCACAGGCAGTACACGTAATGCCATGATAAAGCCGCCGCCACCAAATATTTCAAACATTTTATCTGAGACTAAACCGCCAAATAAAAAGCCTATACCATGGTTGCTGTAGTTGATAACTTGCTGAACGCCACCCGAAAATTCAGATAGCGCTTCACGACCAAATGTACTGTAAAGCACAATCGCAGCAAAGCTCACCTGAATAGCCAGAGCACCTAATACAGTGCGCCAGTTAATACGGCTACGTTGTTCAGAAAATAAATACGCTAAAGCAATCAGCACAATAATGCCGATCAAACCGGAAAGAATTTGCATGTAAAACTCATAAAAACAATAGGCAGACCAATCCACACCTAGAAATGGCATGTTCAGGAAAGTTAAAACAACCAGATCCAAAGTGCTTTGGGCTCTACCTCGGTACACCTCTGCTAGACAATTCAGTCACATCGTTCCTAAACTAACTAGCACCAAATGCACTCGGTTTCCCTCTGCTTTGAATCCGTGCCTCCTGGCATCGTTTGTTCGTATGAATGAAAGAAACGGGGATTCTCGCGCAATATGCGAGTGGACACGACCACGTCGTGTAATAAATCGCGCAAAGAGTAAAAAGATTACTGCAAAACTGCAAGGCTCACGCAACTGATTGTTGGCATAAGCATCAAATCGCTTGGTTTCCTATCAAATCTAACCTCTAAACCTCTTTCTTGACATTATTTGCCATCAATATAGTCACTGTCATGAAATGTCCTGACCCACTCAGGGCGATATACCACCAGCAACGTGATAGCCATACCATTCAATAACCCCTCAGGAAACAAGAGCAATGGCATTAGCACTAAATAATTTTCAACAATGTACGTCCATGAATATTCTCCTGCTCCCCATATCCAGCCACTTGTTAGCAACATATGCACTGCCATCGTCAGCGCTGAATTAATGAAGGCAGCGAGGAAAATATAAATAAATAAGTGGCGGGCACAAAAGCGGTAAATAAGTAGAAAAACACCATAGCTGAATAAGACGGGTAGCATAACCCCCGTTAAGCCATACAGCCCACCATTAGCTATCGGAAGTAACCCAAATATGATTTGCAGTAATACTGGTATCGCGCCAACTAAACACGCAATCTTCCAGCCATGGCATAACGTTAATACGGTGAGTAGCAAAAAATGCACTTGCAAGCCTGTAACTAATCCGGCTCGTAAACTCCACAAAAAGAACAGCGCTACCACCGATGCCATCACCCAGTGCTGATAGGTTTTATCTTGCTGGAGTTTTGGCCAAAATTCACGGGGAAAAGTCGCGATCATCAACCCGAACCAACCAACATATCCAGCAACTTGCCACCCTGTCATGATTGTTTTATTCCTTGTGAGTTAACCTCTTACATCTACCACTACCTTTACGTGCTGCAAACAATTAGATGATCACAACAAAAGACGCTAAGCCATGTAATAATTAAGCGCTATATTTGTTAAATATCAAATATGATAGCGGCTCTGGACAGTCTTTATACAATTAATTATTTTTAACAAAAAAAAGTTATCAAGACGTAACCAGATCAATTTTTTTTAGCATTAACCTGATAATCTCAGTGGCAGATCAATAATTATTAAGGCCTATCATCATGGACATGACTAACGCACAACGCTTAATTCTATCTAACCAGTACTATCTGATGTCTCAGATGAACCCAGAAAACGAAGCAAAGTACCGTCGACTACAAACAATTGTCGAACGTGGTTACGGGCTTCAAATGCGTGAGCTTGATAAAGATTTTGGTGATCTACCAGAGCAAGCTTGCCGCAATGTTATCGACTTCATGGAAATGTACCATGCCTTACAAGAGTCGTTCAAAATGCTTACTGATGAAAATCAACAGCAGGTTGATCAACGTCGTCTGCAATTTTTAGGCTTTGATATAGCGACAGAATCTCAACTGGTACATTACGTGCGCTTCCTAGCAGAAGAAGAGGGGCTATATCCGCAGTTCGATAAAGCTGATCACCACTTCAACAGCCAAATACCGATGCTAGATAAGTACCAACGTATGCTACAAGCATGGCGTGGCTGCCCTCGCCAGTACCACTTATGTGCAACTGAAATTCAGCAAATTCAAAACGCGTAAGTTTTATTTGTTTTAGAGCACAAAACGGAGCGGGTTTACGCTCCGTTTTTTATTCCATAAATAAAAAGTGTGACGCCAAACAATATTAGCCTCAAAAATGGGTTAAAAGCACCTCAAATCTTACTAGCCCGTTCATAAAATCGCTAAGCGCCTAATAAATTAAAGGGCGGCTATTTTTTTCCATGTCGACGCCCCTCATAATAAGAATCCTGATAATAATGAATGATTCTACCTATGATGCGAATTATACAATTTTGCTTTGCGGCACTATTAATCTTGACTCCGGGCTTTGCCGCATCAACCAACCAATTGATCATTCTGACGACTTTCACCAAAGAATCACTTCAGCCAACACTTGACCAATTTCAACAACACTACCCTGAAGTGCGTTTTACAATATTGCATCGCCGTGAAACATCGGGCTTACGTCTACTAGAAGATAGCCAGCACGATATTGATATTGTTATTTCATCCTCTTTATCGCTTTTTCTCCCCCTAAGTCAGCAAAACCGCATTTTGCCACTTAAAGCACTAAACTATGATTCTGCAGTTCAGCAGCAGCGATTACTGCCCCACACCCTCAATAATGTCGCGGTATTTGGCTATTCTGGCTACGGGATAATGTGGAATAAAGACTACCTCGCCAAGCATCAGCTTCAATTGCCAAGCTCTTGGGAAGAACTCGCGCACCCGCAATATTTTAGACATTTAGTCATGAGCAGCCCTTCCCGCTCAGGTACAACCCATATTATGGTTGAAAGTATTCTCCAACAGCATGGATGGAAAGAGGGTTGGGAGTTACTGCTTAAAATTGGTGGAAACCTCGCATCCGTTTCAGCTCGAAGCGATGGCGTTAGTGACGTTATTGCCCGAGGGTTAGCCGGTATTGGCCCTGTGGTTGATAGCTTTGCTTATGAAAGCCAGCAACAATTCCCGTTCATTGGCTTTCAATATCAGCCCTCGAGCCCATTGCTACCGAGTTATATTGCCGCCCTGCCAAACATCAACCAAGCGATACATACCTTAGCATTCGTTAAATACCTCTTATCTGATGAAGTACAAGAAACACTCTCTGTTAGCTCGATGAATAAATACGCTCTGAACCAAGAAATGGCACAGCCGTATGACGTTGTATCAATTAATCATGTACTCATGCAGCAACGAGCAAAGTTGATAAAAATACTTTTTGAACAAACGATAAACCGTCAATTGATCCGGCTGAACCAAGCGTGGCAATTAATCCATGAAGTTAAAAAGTTACCTCATTTACCCCCGGAACAACAACGTATGTTTAACCTCGCGGTTAAGCTGGCATCTACGCCACCAATCACTGAATTTCAGTCAAAATCAAATACATTGCTGCAATCAATTTCAATGTCACCTCGCCATATAGAAACAACGCAGTTAGCTCGACAGTGGCAAAGGATGATGACAGATCAACTCGAACAAGCCATTGCTATTTGTGAGAACATTATCGATGAAGCAGGTAAAAGATCGTGATATTAAAACGCAATACCATTGGCAACCGGCTTATTGGTTCTATTGCTTTGATGGCACTGTTAACCGTTAGTGTTAGCCTAATTGCGATTATAAATTGGGAGAGCCTCGACGACCGTATCCAAGGGTTAGTTGAGAAGAATATTCCAACCCTACGTGCAAGTTATCAACTTGAACGCAACACCGCAGGGTTACAAGCTGCACTCAATTTATTGAGTAATAATACTGATCCGATCATGCACGCTGATCTCAAGCAAAATATTAATGAAAAATTGGCGCAAATCAGCCTCGCCATTAACCAAGCAAACAACCTGACCTTTCATCCCGCCATAAAAAGCGAACATGAAACGCTATTAACTGATATTCAAGAATATGCCCACTTACTTTACCAGCGAAATACTCACCTCAATGTATTGGCGCAAACCGAAAATAATATTAAATGGCTTCACCAAGATTTAATTGACGAGCTTACGCCTATACGTCAAGAAGTTGAGTGGCAACTCACGCGTATGCTGCCTAATGCCATAGTTTCAAGCACTATTAATGATGTCATGACTGAGTTTTCATTGATCCAGTCAATTACCGTTAAAGAAAATGAACTTCATCAATTGGTGCAGGAAATTATTCTCCAAAGACAAGAGAGAGATATTGCTAATGCTTTTTACTTCATCGGCTACAAAACCGAAGAAGTCAGCAAAATGAGCCAAAATCTTAGCCATTATCCATCAACCACGTCTTACCGGCAGTTGCTGCAGGAGTTGATCACAATTGTTGAGCCGGGAGGTTTTCTAGAAGAACAGCTGATAATCGATAATGATTTATTTCGTGCGATTAGCCAATATCAAGAAAAAATACAAACACGGCTCAATTACCAAGAAGCGCTGATTCAAGCCATGGTTGAACAAGAAGATGCTTCACTTCATGCCCTAAATGAAAAAACTCGCCAAGCAATCACCATCAGTAATTTCATTCTTTTTGGTATGGTGATAGTGACACTCTTCCTCTCGGTCATGCTTTCAATTTACCTGGTTGGTAAGGGCATTGTTAAACGACTAAATATGCTCTCGCAAGACTTATATGCCGTCGCGAACAACCAACACAATGCCACAATTCAGGTAACCGGCGATGATGAAATAGGTTTACTGGGTGACAACCTGCGTCACTTCTGCCGTCAAATGCAAGAAATGCAGCAGAGCAATGCCCTAAACCTCATCAACAATACACAAGCGAGCATAATAACCTGTGACTTAAATGGCATTATTGAATCGGTTAACCCGAGTGCTCAGGCGCTATTTCAACATAACTCAGCCCCCGTAAATCGCGCGTTATGGGAGCTGTTTAGCCCAACGATACACCAACGGCTAACATCTCTTTTTTCGACCTCTAGCCCACTGTTCACTAAACGCGGATGTAACCTCACCATCAAGCAACACCAAGAGCATAGCGTTGGCAAACAGCAAGATTGTTTATATCTCAGGCTTGATTTTCGCTTATTCCAACAAGGAAAAAAAGACAAGGTGATCATCACGATGACGGATATCACTGAGCAAGAAAATGCCGCTCGTTGGTTAGAGAAAATGGTGCGAGAAAAGACCTATTCACTCACCAACCGTAACCGGCAACTGAAAGCAGAAGTTGAAGACCGTAAACGCGTTGAAGCGGATTTACGTGCAACCCAAGATGAATTAATTCAAGCCGCTAAAATGGTGGTGGTTGGACAAACAATGACGTCACTGGCTCACGAGCTTAACCAGCCACTCTCTGCTATTTCAACCCATGTTTTTACCGCTCGAATGGCACTGGAAAAGCAACGCTTAGATCAACTCCCTATCAGCATTGGCAAAATAGATAATTTAGCCTCACGAATGGCAAGGATCATCGCCAGCCTGAAAAGTTTCTCGAAAAAACAAACGGCAGGTAATACGTTGAAAAAAGTTGATATTGCCGACTCACTTCAGCAATCAATGATGATTGTTGAAAGCCGAGCAAAGATGCAGCAAACCACCATTTCAAATCAATTAAGTCAGCCGTTACATTGCCTTGCCGATCAAGTGCAACTCGAACAAGTGCTCGTTAACCTGTTAGTGAACAGCTGTGATGCCGTCGCTGGCTGCAAACAGCGACAGATTAGTATCGAATCCCTAGACAGTCATGGCGGTTGCCGCCTTGCTGTATGCGACAGTGGCAATGGATTTGCCACTGAAATTATAGAAAAGCTATTTGTCCCATTTACCACCACCAAAGAAGTCGGTCTAGGCCTTGGACTCAGTATCTGCCGTTCAATTATGAACCGCTTTAATGGTGAGATTTATCTTGCTTCAACCCTTCAAGGGGGGGCAATGGTCGTGTTGGAGTTAAAAGAATATGATAATGAATAATGATATTGAGGTGTTGCTCATCGATGATGACCAAGACGTCCTTGACTCATACCAGCAGTTACTTGAAATATCGGGTTATAAAGTAAAATCCCTTACCGACCCGACGCAAGTCACCTCGTTATTGCATAAAGACTGGCCCGGTGTCGTCGTAACAGACATGTATATGCCTGGTTTAAGCGGTATGGATTTACTTGAACACATTAAAACATTGGATGCTGAGTTACCTGTTATCATGATCACAGGTCACGGTGATATCCCAATGGCAGTCGATGCCGTTCGTCGTGGTGCGCTAGATTTCTTACAAAAGCCACTGCAACCTGCAGAACTGCTTTCGTTACTGGAAAAGCATCTTCCGGTACGCAAGCAAAAGATTGATCAGCGTACAACCCTAACCCAATCTGCAAGTGAAGTATTATTAGGTGATAGCCCGCTAACCATCAAAATAAGGGATAAAGTCACCCAGATAGCGCTAACCTCTAAAGATGTACTCATCGAAGGTGAAAACGGAACAGGCCGCCACACTGTCGCAAAGCTACTTCATCAAAGCAGCACCACCAGCCAAGGTCCTTTTGTAACAACACAAGGTCAAAACATAACCTGTACCGCTGATTTGCAGCGAGCGATGATCTCGGCACGGGGTGGCAGTATCAGTTTAAACAACCTGCACTTAATGCCAGTAGAAACTCAACAATGGCTATGCCGATTCTTACTGGAGCAAGAGCGCCAGAACAAAAAAGAAGTTCGTGTGCTCGCTATTACAGGTATTAACCCAGAATCATTAGTCGAACAAGACAACTTATTACCAGAGCTATTTTACTTTTTAAGCCAAGTGCGATTCCACCTGCCTACATTGAAACAACGTACTTGCGATATCACCCCTTTGTTTAAGTACTTTTTAAAGCAGAGTTGTCAGAAACTCAATAAAACCGTACCAAGCATCGACAAGGCTTATATCAATACACTCAATCGCCATGAATGGAGTGGTAATGTATTAGAGCTCAAAAACGTTGCGGAGCTCTATGCCATTGGTATTGTGAAATTAGCCGGACAAGACCGCACCAAACCACTGGATCAAATGAGTAGCCCCCTCGATGACTTAGTGGATAGTTATGAAAAACAAGTCATCGAAGATGCGCTGTATTTATTTGCAGGCCGTATTAATGACGTGTCTAATTACCTGCAAATACCACGTAAAAAGCTTTATCTACGGATGAAAAAGCACAACCTTGATAAAGCTGAATATAAAGTGGGTGGATAATACCAACACTGATTAACGTTATAATCCCACCCAAAAGCCAGCACAAGGTGCTGGCTTTTCGATAACAAAAAAGGCTTTTTTAGACATTCAGCGCATTAGTATTCGTAACGCAGGCCGAGGAACATGTAGTCATCGTCGGCATCACCCGAATAAGCACCTTCACCATCTCTAAATACATAGCTTCCAAATACCGACGAACGGGCAGTCAGACGATATTGCGCTTCGAGGGTAGCATCACTCAATTCAAGCTCATCGGCACTATTATCTAACCAACGATAACCCGCACGAAGTACCCACTCATCATTCAGATCATAAACGGCGGTCACTTCAACTACTTCATCTTTACTTTTAAGGCCGCTACCTGCATCCACTTCATCTTCTGAGTAAATCACACCGAGCACTAAATCATTGATGTAATAGCTGGCACCGACCCCCCAAACATAGTAATCCAGATCGCGGTTATCACCTTCATCAACCTGATAAACAGCCACGGGTGCCAGTTTACCGGCATTACCCAAATTGAAGGTATAACGTAAAGCAATGTTATAACCAGTGTCTAAATCAGATTCACTGTTACCAAGAATATAAGCCACCGAGACATCAAGATAATCGTAGCTGTTTTGATACTGCAAAGTGCCATCTTGACGGAACACCTGAGTCGCCGTTGAATCAACTCTACCAACCTGTCGAGCAATCGCAATATCGGATGCAGCAAAGACATCAACAATGTCGGTGAACATGATCAAGCCCGAAGCCACACGTCCACCAGTGAATCGACCATAATTATCAGCATCGATACCCGCCCAAACATAACGAGCTGTAAAGTCACTAGAATCAGGGTCGAGGCTATTAGCAAACTCAGCCGCTCCTACCTGATATTCAGCCCAGCCAATCACCGAGACTTGGTCATTCACCGTTTGCGAGCCGCCAAGCCCAACACGTGCATCGAATTTGCCTTTGACATCCTCTTCACCTTTATCGGTCACGTTGAATGCCAAGCGACCATACACATCAATGGTGGAGCCATCTTCACCTTGGTAGATCGTACCTGCTTGTGCAAAACCTGTACCCAACAATGCCGGGATTACCACTGCTAATGCTACTTTTTTCATGTTCAACTCCTGTTGTACATTTTTATTGTCGAGGCAATCATTTGCCTCGTTAGAGCACGTGCTGATAACTAAACAATCAATACTAAACAGATATATCAAGCACTTAAATGCGCCTATTTAGCATAGTACAGATATTTCAGTGGTGAATATTTATTGAACTTTTATGCAGTATTGAAAATGAAGTGGCTTAAACGCTGATATATACGGTAAGAAGCAGAAAGCAGAAAGCAGAAAGCAGAAAGCAGAAAGCAGAAAGCAGAAAGCAGAAAGCAGAAAGCAGAAAATTAGAAACAAAAAAGGAAGGCAAAGCCTTCCTTTCTCTATTCATTCAATATCAAACAAGCTTAGAAGCCGTAAGATGCACCGAATACGAATGCATTGTTATCGTTGTCACCTTGATTACGGTACTCAACGTAAGGCTGAACACCCTGACGGTTCCAAGTAGCACGAAGCTCGTGATCCATAACTTCAGCGTCAATCATGTAAACATTGTTGTATGACAGGCCAACTTCCATATCTGTTAGGTTGTAAGCAATGCGGTTATCCATACGGTAATCGGTATCGTTATCAGCATCAGTTGCATCAATGTGTGCACGTGTACGGTTGCTGATTGCAATACCGTTGTCGAAGTTGTAGCCAATTTTTACCAGTGGACGGTATTGGATAGATTCACCAGCCTGGATAAGATGTTGGTAACCCGCGGCAACCCATAGGTTATCAGTAACGTTGAACGCCTGCTCACCACCAACAGTAACATATGCAGATGATGCATCATTCTCAAGATCACCAATTTGAATACCATCAAACTCAGTGTACACCGTCAAACCACCAATGGCGTTAGTGAACGTATGGCCAGCTTCTAGCGTAGAAGTAACACTTGAACCATGAAATGCTTTGTTATCATGGAACTGCAAGTTACCTGTTACGTAAGATGACGCCATTGCGCCTTGTGTCATAAGTAGTGCTACTGCGCCTAGTGCAAAACGTTTCATTCTGGAACTCCTAAAGTATTATTCACGCGGCTTTTTGCCTGCATTTTATTTTTTTACGGCTAAAATTATCATTCACGGATTGGATAGGATCGACAATGAACACAAACCAATACTGATAATCGATAACGGCAATATAAAATATCGCCATGCCGACACCTTTAAAATTAACCACCATGAGTAATGATTAGATCAAGGGATAGAGGAAGTTAACCCGCTTCCTTTGAGGAGCAAAATAACCCAGAAAGCTGAACATGAGCTGAACGAATATTGCGCTTATCTATTTAAAATATATCTGTGATCCAGCCATAATTTCGGAGCGTGAAATATGTGATCAATCTCCTTTCATCCCTTCGCTTGCAGGCGTATATAGGGGGCGTTTACAATGGTGACATACTCATTACGCTCGGTAACACCTATGTCATATCAATGCCCGCTATGTCACTCATCGCTCAGTCAGCAAGCCAATACATGGTGCTGCAGCAACAACCATCAGTTTGATTTAGCCAAGGAGGGATATGTCAACTTAATGCCCGCACATCACAAGGGTTCTAAAAACCCCGGTGATAACAAAGAGATGATGCAATCCCGCAGAGCATTTCTTGAAGCTGGCCATTACCATGCTTTACGTAATACCGTCATCGATGTACTTGAACTGTACTTGCCAGAGCAAGCAGAAAACCTTTTGGATATTGGTTGCGGTGAAGGTTATTACACTTCTGGCTTTGCCGAAGCATTGCAGACACACCCATCATTAGAAGTACATGGGCTTGATATTTCTAAGGTCGCGGTTCGCTATGCGGCTAAACGTTATAAGCAATGTCACTTCTGTGTCGCCTCTAGCCACCGCCTACCATTTGCCGAGCAATCGCTGGATGGTATCGTACGCATTTACGCACCTTGCAAAACTGATGAATTGGTTCGTACCGTAAAACAAGGTGGAATTGTTGTTACTGTTACACCCGCAGCACGCCACCTCTATCAACTCAAAGAGCTGATTTATAATGATGTTAAGCTTCATGATATGGCAGTTGAAGCCATCGATGGTTTTGAGCTTATTGAAGACAAGCAATTACATTATGAGATGACATTGAATGGTGAAGAAGCGACGGCCTTGATGCAGATGACACCTTTCGCTTGGAAAACCAGCGACGCTATTTGGCATCAGCTAGCGGCAAGCAAGCAGTTCAGTTGCGAAGCTGATTTCTCAATTCGGGTTTACCGCAAACGCTAACTGGTTTAGCCCCACCACTCAATAGGTGATATTGATTATCGATAGCATTTGATAATCAATATCAACTCCTTTATTATCGCGCCACTGTCTATAATTTCCTTTTGCATAACCACATAATTTAAATCTGTGGCTTCTAATGCGTATTCTGAATAACAGGTGTTGCGATAAATGAATAAATGGCTTTCTCTTGGGTTGATCAGTCTATTAACAGGGTGTGCTGCCCAGCCTTCTTTAACTCAATCAACCACTCCCCCTCCATCAACATTTTATGATTACACCATACACTCACCGCAGGGTGATACTTTGCCCTTAGAGGCGCTCGCGGCTGAGTTAAAAGAGGCTGACATTGTCCTGGTGGGTGAGTGGCACGGTCACCCTGCCGCCCACCTGTTACAAGCTCAGTTATTTGCAGCCTTATACGCACAGAATACTGATCTCACACTATCGATGGAGCAATTCACTCGTGATAAACAACATGTTATTAATCAATATTTGGAGGGTGAAATTGGTGAAAAAACATTGATAAAAGAAGGCAACGCATGGCCAAATTATATAAGTGACTATCGTCCATTAGTTGAGTTTGCTAAACAAAATCAGCTAGATGTAATTGCAGCCAATGCACCTAAATCGATTGTACGTTGCATCGGTCAGCAAGGTGCGGATTACCTAGAACAACTGCCAGCCGTTGAACGAAAGTGGGTGGCCAATGACCTGACATTAGAAAATGATGCTTACCGAGCAAAGTTTAATGCCTCAATGCACCATGGCGACGAAGAAAAAACCAAGCGTCAGTTTGCGGCCCAAACAGCATGGGATGACACCATGGCTGAAAGCATGGTGAATTACCTGGCACTCAACCCCAACAAACAAATTATCCATACTGCAGGGCTATTTCATGTCGCGGAAGGCCTTGGCACGGCATCAAGAATAAAAGCGCGGAACCCTGAACTAAAAGTCATGATGGTAACCCCGGTTACAGAGAAAGCAAACGTGGCTGAGGGAGCACCAGATTACACCGTTAATGTCATGCCAATCCCGACTAGCTACGTTAACGAAGATAAAATGAAAGCTGCAATGAAAGAAATATATGGCCGCAATAACGATTTGAAGTGTTATCAACCAAAAGAAAAGTAGTTTGATTAACTGACCTTCCATAGAAAGAATTGAACCCCACCGGCGGCCAAGCTTGTGGGGTTCATGGGAGGAGATAAGCTAGTATCTCTAGCACCTTGCGGCACATAAACAGTATCGGGCTTAAGACCTTGCTAGAAACTGAATATGAGTCGCGAACACAACGACATCCGCCACAATTTAAGAACAACTCCCTCAAAATACCCAGTTCAAACACCTCTTTTATTGGCTCCTTCCTCAAATAAGCATATTCCGCCGCGTTTAAAAAATACTAAAGGTAGATATCCATGCTTATTGAAATAAGAGCTCATATTATCTGGATTACTGTTCCCTATTCAGCAATAAAAATTACATCAATGTTTAATTTTTGTTAAAATTTATATGTTCTTTTTATCCTCTTTACGATAAAACATTATTCCAAGAGGTCATAGTTTCAAGCAGCTACAAGTTGCCGAACTCAGCAACTTGAAATGACTTCTTGAAATGACTTGGTATGAACTAAATAATCACAGCAGGGAGCGAACGAGAATGGAATTCAAAAAAAAGAAATTACTGACTGCCGTTTGTATTGCAGCCTCATTGGCACTTACATCAACATCAGTTTTAGCTGATGTTGCCAAAGTGGCAGTATCACAAATTGTTGAACACCCAGCACTTGACGCGACCCGAGATGGATTACTCGCAGGGCTAAAAGAAAAAGGCTATGTTGAAGGTGAAAACCTTGAGTTCAGCTATCAAACGGCACAAGGTAACCCAGCCATTGCGGTTCAAATCGCAAAACAATTTGTCGGTGAACGTCCAGACGTATTGGTCGGCATTGCAACGCCAACCGCACAAGCATTGGCCGCATCCACCCGCTCCATTCCTGTCGTCTTCACCGCAGTCACCGATCCTGTCGGGGCTAAGCTGGTAAAAAACATGGATAAACCAGCAGGTAATGTCACAGGGCTTTCCGATTTATCCCCAGTCGCCCAGCACGTTGAACTCATGCAAGAACTGCTTCCTGAAATGAAAAGCATTGGTGTGGTATTCAACCCAGGTGAATCAAATGCCGTTGCACTCGTTCAACTGTTACGTGCAGCAGCAGAAGAAAAAGGGTTAACCGTTGTTGAAGGCACAGCACTCAAAAGTGCAGATGTTCAATCTGCCGCACAAATTGTGGCTTCGAAAGTCGATGTTATCTACGCGCCAACCGACAACACTGTCGCCAGTGCGATTGAAGGCTTAGTGAACGCCGGAAATCAAGCGAAGACCCCTATTGTAGGCGCTTCAACCACCTACATTGAAAGTGGTGCACTTGCCGCACTTGGCTTTGATTACTATCAAGTCGGTGTACAAACCGCAGATTATGTTGCCGCCTTACTAGAAGGGAAAAAAGTCGCTGAATTACCTGTGACCGTTGCCAAAGGGTCTGACTTGGCACTCAACCAACAAGCCGCGAATAAGCTTGGGATCACATTCCCATCGTCAATGATTGAACGTGCGACATCTATCGCTAAATAAATCACCAAATGTTAGCTTCCGGCGTTCACGCCGGAAGCACAACATCATCACTCTGTATTAAAAAGACAAGGGGAATAAGGATGTCTTTCTTTGCCTTTATCGGAACCTTAGAGATCGGCCTCGTTTATGGCTTGGTCGCATTGGGGGTCTACCTCACCTTCCGCGTACTAGATTTTCCAGATCTCAGTGTTGACGGTAGCTTCCCGATGGGTGCTGCCGTTGCCGCTACCGCAATTGTCTCGGGGGTTAACCCTTGGGTGGCAACGCTGCTCGCCATTTTCGCTGGTGGACTCTGTGGCCTTGTCACTGCCTTTCTTGCCGTTCGCTGTGGCATTCTTCATTTGCTCGCCAGTATTCTGACCATGATCGCAGCATTTTCCATCAACATTCGCATCATGGGTCGCCCCAATCTCGCCCTGTTAGGCGAAGACACTATTTTTACCCCGTTTGAGATCATGGCCTTTGACATGGGCTTGGATGAAGGTTTGCTTCGTCTTGCTATCGTACTACTGCTTGTATTAGCCAGCGCATGGTTTATTACCCGTTTGCTAGCCAGTGACTTTGGACTTGGACTACGTGCAACAGGTGTAAATAGCCGTATGGTCAATGCCCAAGGTGGTAATACCGCACTCTATACCTATTTGGGTTTGGCGCTGTCTAACGGCTTGGTGGGCTTTTCTGGCGCATTGTTTGCCCAAACCAACAGCTTTGCTGATGTCACCTCTGGTGTGGGTACCATTGTTGTTGGCTTGGCCGCGGTGATCTTGGGTCAAACCTTGCTTCCTGGGCGTAAAATTTGGGTTGCCGTGGTCGCGGTAATACTAGGATCAATACTCTATCGCCTTGCCGTCGCCTTTTCACTCAGTAGCGGAATGTTTGGCTTACAGGCGTCTGATCTAAACTTAATCACCGCCTTGCTGGTTGCCGCCGCACTCATTGCCCCACGTATGAAGAGCCGCTTTCAACGCAAAACGAAAAAAAAAGCACTGAGTACTAAAAAGTTAGCCTGAGTCGGATAAGGGAATAACATGATTGAGCTAAACGATATTCGCGTTACCTTCAACGAAGGCACTATTTTAGAAAACCAAGCCCTAAAAGGGATTTCACTGACCGTACCTGAAAAACAATTTGTCACGGTGATTGGCTCTAATGGCGCCGGTAAATCAACCCTACTCGGCGCCGTAAGCGGTGAAACACCCATGGTCGGTGGGCAAGTGCTCATTGATCATGTTGATGTCACCGACAAATCAGTGCATCAACGCGCCCAATATGCCGCAAGGGTTTTCCAAGACCCACTCGCAGGCACTTGTGGTTCATTGACCATCGAAGAAAATATGGCACTGGCTTACAAACGAGGCAGCAACCGAAGCTGGAAGCTAGCGTTGTCATCAAGCCGGCGCAAACTGTTTCAAGAGCGTATAAGCATACTTGGCCTTGGCCTAGAAGACAGACTTAGTGATAGCATCGGTTTACTCTCTGGTGGACAACGCCAAGCCGTCAGTTTGGTGATGGCAACGTTAGCCGACAGTAAGCTACTCCTGCTTGATGAGCACACTGCCGCACTCGACCCTCGCATGGCTTCATTTGTATTGGCCTTAACCAATAAGGTGGTTCAGGAATTCGATCTAACCGTGATGATGGTCACTCACTCGATGAAAGATGCCTTAGCTTATGGTGAACGCACGGTTATGTTACATCAAGGCCAAATTGTTCTTGATGTTGATGGTCCAGAACGTGCTCAAATGGATGTAAAACAACTACTGGAAATGTTCAGTAAAGTACGTGGTGAAGAGTTAGCCGACGACAGTTTATTACTAAGTTAACAATAGATATCACTTCTTCATCGCTACAAGAGCAGATTTAAAGTAAAATATCTGAAGTGCCTTTGGTCTGTTGTCCTTTCGCGTGTAATCCTTGAAAAAGGGTAAACGTAAAAGGCCTACAGACCTTTGTTTATCAGGCCTTTTTAACTTTAGGAAACTCATGAAAAAAACATTTGCTTTAACTCACCCAAAAAAAGCTGTACCACGCGTTGTAGAAGCAGTGAAACACGAAGTAAAAAAATACCTACGCCGCGAGCGTAACAAAACGCTACCCGCTGGTGCCGATTACTGGGATTTTGATTGTAAGTTTGGTCATACCGAGCAGGAAGCAAAGGTTATCCACGTTAAAGAAATCAACAAATTCGTTGATGAAGCTGAAGCACTAGCACTGACTTCATTCTATCTTGAGATCTTGGCTAAGCCAGCCGTTCGCACAAGACGAGAAGAAGAAGACGAAGAGTAATCGCCCGTTTTCTTGACAGAGCCACGCATGAGCGTGGTTTTGTCATACCTTCTTCCCTACCGATACCTATAGCAATACCCTCCCGCTTTTAATGCCAATATAACCTTCAACGTAATATTCTCCGCAACAGCGGCAAAGCATTTTTCCGCCCCTTTACATACATACATGTATGTATATATCATATGAGAAATCACTCTTAACCAGAGCAACACAATGAATCGTCGTACCATTACTGCCAAAGCATGGCTGTTGTTACCTCTCGGGCTGTTATTACTCACTGGCTATCGCTTTTCACAATTGGAAGATAGCACTCAATTACAGCCACAAGCTCCCCATGCTGTGAAGGTACAAACAGAACAGCTCACCCCTGAACGATTAACAGGCTGGGCTTTCTCAGAAGGGACGGTTCAGGCCTATCGTAAGGCATTTCTCGATTTTGAAATGCCAGGCAAAGTTGTTGCGATTAGTAAACTGGAAAATGGCACACAGCTACGCGAAGGCGTTAGGGTCTTTGGCCCCGATGAGACCGTTCAACGTGGACAACTTTTAGCACAAATCGATAGCCGCCAAAATTCCGCATCCGTGACAGCACTTGAGGCACGGCTGCAAGCAGTACGAGCGCAAAAGCAAGAAGCACAAGCTCGATTACAACAAGCAGAAAATGACTTAGCACTCTCCCGTCAAAACTTTGCCCGTATGGAAGAAGTCTATGAACGTGGTGTGATCTCACAAGATGAATTCGAGCGCAATAAAACCGCATTACTCAATGCTCAGTCTATCGTAAAGATGAGCCACAGTGCTCTCGATGCTATTGAATCAGACATTCTGAGTGTCTCTGCCGACATTAACCGCGAAACCGTCAGCTTAGAAAAAACCAGCCTTTTTGCCCCTTTCAACGGCTATATTGCCGCCATGAATATCCGAGAAGAAAACCACTACTACCCACCAGCTGGCATTACTTCAAACCGTGATCGCGAAGCGAGCAGTGCCATTGTCGTTGTTGATGATAGCCTACTTGAAATCCAGCTAGAGTTACCGGTTGAAGACACCCGTCAACTAGAAGAAGGTCAAACGGTCTACCTCGCCAGTGACGATTCAACCCTCTACCAAGCAGAAGAAGCGCAGTTTCTGGGCAGCGATATCGTCACCGGTACGATTTGGTCGGTCAGCCCAACGATTAACCTTCAACGCCGCTCTCAAACCGTAAAAGTAAGAGTCGACAATGACCAGCAACAGCTCATCGATGGGGAGTTCGTTCGCGCTTGGATAGCCACAACAGTCGTTGATAACGCCATCTCATTGCCTATTTATGCTATCTCGTTCCGAAGCGGTAACGCTTTTGCTTTTATCGTGAATGACAATGGCCTAGTTGAAGAGCGCCAGTTAACGTTGGGCCTACAAGGTCTGCGCCGCATTCAAATTATTGACGGACTCAATGATGGCGAGCAAGTCGTTACCCGAGGCCAACACCTGCTAATAAATGGTAGCCCTGTGGAAGTCGTAGGAGCGATCCAATGAGGCCGATAGCACGTAAACTATTTGTCCAGACACTCGTCGCCAGGCTCTTACTTGGCATGGTTGTGCTTGCAGGTCTGCTGTCATACAACAGCATGGTACGCGAGAATTATCCAGACCTTGAGATCCCGCAAGCGATCGTTATGACCTTCTGGCCGGGCGCTGCCCCTGAGCAGATCGAAAAAGAGATCACCAAGCACCTTGAAGATGAAATCCGCAGCTTAAAAGGACTAAAATCCTTTTCTAGCGGTTCGTATAACTCATACTCAATTGTCGCCGTGGAATTTGATGCCGACATGCCTATGAGTGAAGCAATGCAATTATTGCGGGCAAGTGTCGATAAAGCGGAAGCTGAATTCCCCTCTGACAGTAGTATTGAAAAACCTGACATCGAAGAAATGTCAGTCTCAAATATGCCAGTGATCAGCTGGGTCCTCAGTGGTGATGTCGATGACATTCTACTTTCAGATACCGCAAAACAACTCGAAACACAATTTGAAAACTTACCGCTGGTTAAAAAAGTTAACCTCAACGGTATGCGAGAAAAAAGCCTACACATTCGTCTGCGCATGGACAGGCTACGCGATCTTGGGATTTCACCTCTGCTGATCCGTGAGCGCCTACAAGCGGCAAACCATGATATGGCATGGGGCGAATTTGAATCAGATGAAAATACATTCAACCTATATCTATCTGGCCGCTTTGTTACCGTTGAACAGGTTCGCCAACTACCGATCACACGCTTAGGTGATAACCGCCCTGTTCGATTAGGTGAATTAGCCGAAGTCAGCCACCGCTTGGATCGTGAAGTCAGCCGTACCTTCTTCAGCCTCAATAACATGCCGTTCGAACCCGGCATCACACTGGATGTATTAAAACAGCCAGGTGCTGATACCTTTGCGGTTATTGATTCTACCCAGAAAAAAGTCGACCAACTCATGAGTCGTTCAAGTTGGCCACAAGGTTTGTCGCTATCCCGCGTTAGCGATGATGGTGAGCTTATTGAGCTGGCATTTAATGATATCTCGGGGTCAATGAAACAGGCGGTCGTGATCGTCTTTCTTGTCTTGATGTTGCTGCTTAGCTGGCGTGAGGCATTAATTGCAGGCATTGCCTTACCCGTGACTTTACTGGCAACGCTGGCGGTGATGGCAAGCTTTGGCTACTCCTTCAATTCGATGATCATGATTGGCATGGTGCTCGCGCTTGGCTTGATGGTCGATGTCTATATCCTGGTGATGGAAGGCATGCATGAAGGGTTGTATGTTAAAAAACTATCATTTGCTGACGCAGCAATGGAAACCGTTCGCCAATTTATTCTGCCAGCAACCGCAGGACAACTCACCACCATATTAGCCATGGTACCAATGATGATGGTGGGTGGCATTGATGGTAAGTTCATTCGTATTTTGCCGATTACTATCACGGTTACTCTATTGATCAGCCTGTTTATTGCTTTCCTGATCTGTATTCCGCTGTCGCGCTACATGTTAGAAAAGGCTGTTGATAACGATAAAGAGTTGCTGATTGATAAACTTTCTCGACGCTACCGTCATCAGTTACGTCAGTGGCTCAACGCTTATGTACTAAAGAGTAAACGTCATGCCGGCGCATGGGTTGGTGGCACATTGATGTTGTTTGTCGCCAGTATCGTGCTGGTCGGCATGATGCCATCAGAAATGTACCCAGAATCAGACGACCGTAAAATTGGGGTATCGCTGGTGTTGGCACCAGATTCAACACTGGAGCAATCACAGCGCGCAGCAGATAAGGCAGGAGAATTTCTGCGCCAACAGCCGTGGATTGAAAAAGTCATTACTTATGTCGGGGCAAAAAGCCCAATGACAACCGCCTCGTTGAATGACGCCCTATTACCGTCACAGGAGTGGAATCAGGTTGGCTTCAGTCTCACTCTTTACCCTAAAGATCAACGCGATAAACTGTCGTTTGAGTACTTGGAAGAAATTCGTTCGGGTATCTTAGAGGCGCTGCACGATGAACCTGGGATTGAAATTTCACTGGTACATATTGGTGGCAACCCTGATACATCGGCTCCGATCCAAATTGACTTAATCGGGCCTGACTATAATCAGCTGATTGCCATTTCAACAGAAGTTAAAAATGCCCTCGCACAGGTACCTGGTAGCAGTGACATTAATGACAACCTTGGACCCGCTCGCTATGAGGTACGCTTTAGCTTTAAACATGAAATGCTCAGCTTCCATCAACTTTCTGAGTCGGAGGTCTCTCAGCAAATTCGTATTGCGATGGAGCAAGATGAGATAGGCCACTACAAAATTGAAGGTATTGATGACGATGCTAAAATTCGCCTCAGCGTACTATGGCCAAGCCGTGGTGAATCATTAGGCGGGCCTCGCCACCTTTCTGAAATGCGCTTATTACATATTATTACTCAAGATGGGCGTTCGGTACCGTTAACCGACTTGGTTGATCACCAAATCGTCGAAACCCCACGTGTCTTTGTTCACAAAGAAGGGCAACGAGCTGTCACCGTATCATCACGCACCGAAGGACGAACAGCCAGTGAAGTGACCACGATTTTGATACCGCAGCTTGAGCAATTACAAGCACAGTGGCCAGACGGTTATCACTATCAACTGGGTGGCGAAATGGCCAAAGCCGATGAAAGCTATAGTGCAATGGGCTCCGCCTTCACCTTAGCAATGTTCTCGATCTTTGTATTACTGGCGTTAATGTTTAATTCCTTTGCTCAGCCTGCAATCATTTTACTGATCGTCCCGCTAGCACTGATGGGCACCTTCTTCGGCTACTTCCTATCCGGTACAGCCATGTCGTTTTCAGGCTTGATTGGTATCGTGTCATTGGCTGGTATCGCAGTAAACAACGGCATTGTCTTGGTCGACACCATGAACAGACACTTAAAACAAGGTGAAACAGTCGCCCAAGCCGCTGCTTATGGGGCAGCAGAACGTTTAAGGCCCATACTGAGTACTAGCCTAACGACGATCCTTAGCCTTCTGCCACTGGCATACAGTGATCCTCAGTGGTATCCATTATGTATGGCCATTATCTACGGCTTAGTCGCCTCAACCATCATTGCTATTGTTATCATACCGGCATTGTATATTCTGTTGACCAAACCACTAGACAGCCCTTTGGCACAAACGGCCTAACTCTAACTGGAGGTGTGTTACCACACCTCCAGCTACCGGAACATAAATATGGCAAGAAAAAGTAAAGAAGAAGCAGAACAAACTCGACTCTTATTGCTTGATACCGCAATGAAAGTCTTCTGTGAAAAAGGGTTGGTCAAAACCACACTCGCCAGTATCGCGACAGAGGCAGGACTCACTCGCGGTGCTATCTACTGGCATTTTAAAGATAAGGCCGATTTATTCGAGGCGTTATGGCAACAACAATCAACCACACTTCAAGATGCAGCAAAAAAACTTGAAGGCGCATCCGGCCAAACATTACGTGAAGGCGTACTTAATATCGCGAAAATCCTACTGACGGAAATGCGCGACAACCCAAAGATGGTGATGATCATGCAGCTTTCCTTACAAGGTTTTGCTGATGAAAGCCTACGGTTACGTTGCGTTGAAAAAGGGCAAGAAGATAAAGCAAAGGTTGAAGCCGCTATGCAGCAACTACAACAAGACAACATACTGCTGCCTCACCTAACGCCACAGGTTGCTGCGGTGATCTATGAGAGCATGTTGAGCGGTATTTGTGAGCAATGGATCATGTATAATTTCGGCTATCAAACCGACGAGCAACTCGATAAATATATCAAGTCGTTATCGCTCGCCTTATTTGTTAGATAGCCTTTTAGCCCGTTGGTTTTTATCAAAAAAGGCTAGAACCATCGTTCCAATGCACCTTTATCTAATTGTTTAAATGCACGATTAAGTACCTGCGCTAATTCAACGTAACGAGGATGAGATTTAACCGGTTGAAGAGCATGACCTTCACTGGTGATTTTCTCGTGAATTTCCCAATACCAAGTCGCCAGTGATGGGGGTAGATCCGTTCTGCTACGTTTACCAAGCCACCATAACCCTTGTAAAGGCATCGTTAGGGCAAAAAATGCCACTGCGATCGACTGTGGCAAAGCACCATAATTATCAAATGCCATCTGGCTAAGTACGCTCATCACGGCTACCGCAGGCATCACTCGAATAGCAAACTTTGTTGCCTTGATATAACGCTGCTCTGGAAATATTGCGGCTAACTCTTTTCGCATCGGCCAGGTTCTCATGTAGTCCTGTCCGTTACGGAAAGAATGCCAAATCGAATTTTGTTGAGTCATAAACCACCAAACATCAAAAAAAAAAGTAAGATTTAAAAAATAGCGATAACAAACTTGATTCAAATTAAATTATTCTAAAAATCTTTTTGTTATCTTGCTTAACAATCGCTATCCTAAGCGCGCCTTATCTAATTGTTG
>NZ_JAKJSJ010000050.1:0-52741 GCF_050336715.1 Photobacterium makurazakiensis | reverse complement strand
GGTTTTATTGCTCAGGCGATGAAACAATAGTTGTTACCGTACTTAACGGTGAGATATAAATCGGACGCGGGATGGAGCAGCTTGGTAGCTCGTCGGGCTCATAACCCGAAGGTCGTAGGTTCAAATCCTGCTCCCGCAACCAATTTACTTGTTGAAATACAAGCATGCGACACTAGCTCAGCTGGTAGAGCGCAACCTTGCCAAGGTTGAGGTCACGAGTTCGAACCTCGTGTGTCGCTCCAAATTCTATGAGCATCATGATGGACTAACTCATTGTGATACTCTTACTCTGCTGCCACTGCATAATGCATAGGTACGGCAAAGCTACTACTGTGAAGTATTAGTTCAAATGCAGCATTCCTGGGTTATTCGACTACCGATGGCCTTGTGTGTTGCCCAAATGTTCCATAACAATTGTTATCGGGAACGCTAAGAAGCAAGCAGCTTCAACTACATCATTTAAGATTTGCTTTACAGCCTTTATTGGCTGTTTGTCGTTATGACGCAAATGTAACTATGCTCTGTAGTCGATACCAAGTGTATCGATGTCAATTGACGACACATGCTCTTTGAATAAGTAATGGATAGCCTGATGGCTACCAACAGGGGTCTGTGAATCGTATCCGCTCTATTTATCCCAGTCTTATCTAGCTGGAATGCCTTGTCATTATTGGGCTAGTGTCCTTTATTGGGCCAAATTGTCACGATCGTACACAGAGTTATCCACAAAATCATCTTGTGGGTAAGTTAGTTGATACGTGTGCTGAGACCATGTGAACAAGTCTGTAATTATCTTTTATAATACACAAAAATCAAAAACTGTTGGTAATTTATCAACAGTTTAAATTGTTGATTTTAAAGTGAATTAATACCTTTATCCCAATCTTATATACAACTAGATCCATTCAATGAGTGATTGGATAAGTTTTTTTTGCGAGATGATTTTCACCTGTGTTTAATATTTCCATCTGGGTATAAATGGGAATAGATGAAAATGTTTTCCACATTAGAGCTGAACTTTGGCTCAGCTCTCATTTTGTGCTATCAGGGCTGGGTGTTTTGCAGGATGGGTGACGGCTAATAAGGTTTACGCGTCTCGTGGAAGGCCTTTTTCTACTATTCTGATGAGCCGTTTGGTTTTTCCTGGAAGAACGGTGATGGCGTCAACTTGGCGACGTTTTTGTTGTTGCTCCAGTGCCCAGTTGATATGGGTATCAAGCAGCTCATTTTCACCAAGGCGTTGCATTAACACATCAATAGTATTGGCATCATAAGGTGCATTTCCCATGGCGATAGTTAAATTACGTAGCCACTGTAAATGACCAATACGGCGGATCGCTGACCCTTCTGTATTTTTAAGAAACTGTGGCTCTGTCCATTGGAACAATGCTGTCAGAGGCTGTTGGTTGAGTGAGTCTCGACAATGATAATCAGACTCTTCTGTTAAGTGAGAAAAGCGGTTGAATGGGCATACGAGCTGACAGTCATCGCAACCATATATTCGATTACCAATGGCTTCACGAAACTCTTCAGGGATCACCCCATCATATTCTATGGTGAGATATGAAATGCAGCGCCTCGCATCGACGACACCTTCTTTGACAATCGCTCCAGTAGGGCAACTTGTCATACAGGCGACACATTTCCCACATTGGTCAGTTTCTGGGGCATCAACCGGTAGGGGCAAGTCAATTAATAATTCACCGAGAAAAAACCATGAACCAGCTTCTTTACTGAGTAGTAAAGAGTGCTTGCCTGTCCAACCCAGTCCAGCTTTTTCAGCTAACGGGCGTTCTAATATAGGCGCAGAGTCAACAAAAGGACGGTAGCCGAATGGCCCAACCTCTTGTTCGATAAGTTGCCCAAGTCGCTTAAGACGGTTGCGGATCAATTTGTGGTAATCACGTCCAAGTGAGTAACGACTAATATAAGCGGTATCAGGGTTATTAAGATTCTTGGCAAAGCCAGCGTCTGGTGGCAAGTAATCCATTCTCACGCTGATCACTCGAACGGTCCCTGGGTGAAGTTCATCGGGACGCGCACGCATCATGCCATGTCGAGCCATCCAGTCCATATCACCATGATAGCCGGCATCAAGCCAGCGCTGGAGCTGAGCTTCGTGCTGCTGTAAATCAATATCGCAAATCCCGACATGCTGGAAACCAAGTTCTTGGCCCCATTGCTTGATTTTTATAGTGAGATCGCGGTAATCGATAGTCATGGTGTTGGTACTTGGCTTAATTGGGGGCGGAAGTGTACCACAATCATTTTAGTTGGTGCGTGCAATTACAGTAACCAATTAACTTAAACAAGTGAGATCGAGCTGTATTCGCTCATGTGGTGATTGTGTCTGTAGTTGGAATTCGGCACTATCGGCAGAACAACGAATGAACAATGGTATTTGGTGGCTTACGAGGAAGGGATAATGGATCGAGCAGAACTGCCCACTCAACTGTATTTAGCCGAACAGGTACGCCAAGGAGAAAGGCAAGCAGCCCGCTTGATGAACCTTGAAATGTACTGCTTGATGGAGCGTGCTGGGCTTGCAGTCTTTGATTATATGACTAAGGCCTTTCCTTCTCCGACTGACATTTTAGTGTGTTGTGGTGGGGGGAATAATGGTGGTGATGGCTATGTGGTTGCACGGCTTGCGTTGTTGGCGGGTTATTCGGTAAGGGTTTGGCACCTTGGGGACCCTACTCAATTAACCGGTGATGCGGCGAAGGCGAAGCAAGCGTGGTTGGCTGCTGGCGGTCAAATTTCAAAACCAGAGCCGTGTCTTCCTGAATCAATAGGCGTCGTCATTGATGCGATTTTGGGTACTGGGCTAACGGGCTCTGTCCGATCCAATGCGCTTGAATTGATTAAAGCGATTAATATGTCTTGTTTGCCCGTTATTGCCGTTGATACCCCTTCCGGTGTGTGTGCCGATACCGGACAAGTGTTAGGTGGATCAATACAAGCTCAAGCCACCATAACATTTATTGGTTGTAAGCAAGGCTTGTTAACAGGGCAAGCGGTGAACTATGTCGGTGAACTGATTTTTGCTGGTTTAGAGGTTGAATCTATATTTCAGTCGGTATGCCAACCTTCAGCAAAACGTGTTACCCATGATGATCTGTCTGGTTGTTTAGGATCAAGAAAACGATCAGCGCATAAAGGGGATCATGGGCGGATCTTATGTGTCGGCGGTGATCGTGGCATGGGAGGGGCGATCCGTTTAGCGGCTGAAGCGGCTGCTCGTAGTGGTGCTGGTTTAACGGCTGTGCTAACTCAACCTGACAATGTATTGTCAATTGTTGCGGCTGTACCTGAAATAATGGCACAAGGTTGGCTAGAAAAAGCCCATGAAGCGAGTCAGAAGTTGGCATGGGCAAAGGTGGTTGTACTCGGTCCTGGGCTTGGAGTGTCGGATTGGAGCAAAGCACTTTTTTTCTATTTTGCTCATTCTGAAAAAAAAATGGTATTAGATGCCGATGGATTGAACTTATTAGCACTTTCACCAGACTATAAAAATAATCGTATAATAACTCCGCATCCAGGAGAAGCTGCCCGATTACTACAATGTACAATTGCGGATATTGAAGCCGACCGTTTCGCAGCGGTTAAAGCACTGCAGCATAAATATGGCGGTGTGGTGGTACTGAAAGGTGCGGGGAGCCTGATCTATGATGGTGTTGACTGCTGGTTATGTACCGCAGGCAACCCAGGGATGGCGACAGGAGGAATGGGGGATATACTCTCTGGCATTATTGGCGCTTTGGCTGGGCAGGGGCTGTCTTTGTCTGATGCTGCAAGGGTTGGAGTATTGATCCATAGCCTAGCAGCAGATCGATGCGCGAAAGATGGCGAGCGTGGTATGCTTGCGAGTGATTTATTCCCTCATATTCGACAATTAGTAAATCCTAAATTAAGAACATAATGCAAACATTCGAAACCTTGCTTGCCGATGAGCAGGCTACAGTTAATTTGGGCCATCAACTCGCACATGCGTGTGATCGCCAAACAACCATTTACCTTCATGGCGACCTTGGTGCAGGTAAAACGACGTTTAGTCGCGGTTTTATTCGTTCCTTGGGCCATAATGGTAATGTGAAGAGTCCCACTTATACGTTGGTGGAACCTTATGAATTACCGCCTTGGCAGGTTTACCATTTTGATCTATATCGATTAGCCGATCCTGAAGAACTCGAGTTTATGGGAATCCGTGACTATTTCACATCGGATGCCATTTGTTTGGTGGAGTGGCCAGAAAGAGGGCATGGTTTACTACCAGCCCCTGATCTAGAGCTGGATATGCGCTATGAAGGCGAACAGCGAAAAGTCACGGTTACAGCCAATAATGAATATGGTGAAGCATTAATCAAGCGTTTGGAGTTGTGTTGATAGGATGTCGTTACGGGCTTTTTTTCATATTGTAGTTTTAGGTGCTGGATTATTTATCAGCTCGTGGGCAATGGCTAATCAACTAGAAGGAATTCGAGTTTGGCCTGCACCGGATGAAACGCGTGTTGTGCTTGATATGCAGGAAAAAGCTGATTACAGCTATTTTACCCTGACTAAGCCTGATCGTTTGGTGGTTGATCTTAAGCAGACAACACTGAAAACCAAGCTACCCGTTGTTGTTAAAGATAGCGCGGTGCTAAAGACTATTCGCAGCAGTGGTGCGCCAACCAAAGGGACTTACCGTTTGGTGTTCGAAACCAAAACGGGTACAACCCCGTCATTGTTTACGTTAGCACCGACGCCTGATGGCCATTATAGCCATCGCTTAGTGCTGGATTTGCCGCATAAGAAAGCGGCGGTGAAGGCCGTTACCCCACCATCAGCAAAGCCTGTTGCCAACCAGCAAGCGATATTACCTTATGGTACTGATGATATTATTGTTGCGATAGATCCTGGCCATGGTGGTGAAGATCCCGGCTCGATCGGACCAACAGGTAAATACGAAAAAAATGTCAATCTCGATGTGGCTAAAAAGCTCCTAGCCCGCATTAATGCAACACCCGGAATGAAAGGGGTGCTGACTCGTAGTGGTGATTATTTTGTTAACCTTAACAAACGCTCAGAGATAGCCCGTAGTAATAAAGCACATTTACTGGTTTCTATTCATGCTGATGGTTTCCATAAACCTCAACCCCGAGGAGCCTCTGTTTGGGTGTTGAATACCCGGCGAGCAAACAGTGAAATCGGTCGTTGGCTTGAACAGCACGAAAAGCAGTCAGAACTGTTAGGTGGTGGTGACGTGTTGTCGGGTGGTAATGATGATCAATATTTGAGCATGGCGGTATTAGATCTGCAGTTTAGCCACTCGCAAAAAGAAGGCTACGATGTAGCTACGCGGGTTTTACGAGAGTTAAGTAAAGTCACCACTCTACATAAGCGTAAACCAGAGCATGCTAGTCTCGCAGTATTAAAGTCACCAGATATTCCATCGCTGTTGGTTGAAACTGGGTTTATTACTAACCCACAAGAAGAACGATTATTGAATGCTAGGTCGCATCAGAACAAATTATCTGACGCGGTGTTTAAAGGGATTTTAGCCTACTTTAATGAAAAGCCACCGGAAGGGACGTTGTTTGCTTCTCGCCAGCAAGGGGTGAAGCATAAAGTCACGAGTGGGCAATCGCTTAGTGTAATTGCTAGCCGTTACGGCACGTCTGTAGCTGCGATAAAACAGGCGAATAACCTCAAGTCGAATACCTTGAAGGTTGGCCAGACGTTGGTGATCCCGGGTAAAGCCCCGGTAACGGCACCAACAGCTGCGGTTAGTGCGACAACCACCAAAACGGTGACACATACGGTGAAGCGCGGTGATTTCCTTGGCAAGATAGCTAGCCAGTATGGAGTGACAGTTGCGAGTATCAGGCGTGATAACAAGTTACGTTCCGATGAACTTGCAGTTGGCCAAAAACTGAAAGTTTCAGTGAATGCTCCGGTAACGACACCTGCAAAGACTGCTGCGACAACCACCAAAACGGTGACGCACACGGTGAAGCGCGGTGAGTTCCTTGGCAAGGTTGCTAGTCAGTATGGCGTGACTGTCGCGAGTATTAGGCGTGACAACAAGTTACGTTCCGATGAACTCGCAATTGGCCAAAAGCTGAGAATTTCAGTGACGGTCCCGGTGTCGGTGGTCCATACCGTGCAGCGGGGTGATTTTCTCGGTAAGATTGCCACTCGCTATGGAGTGACTGTCAGTCGTTTGCGTGAAGCGAACCAATTACGCTCAGACAAATTGGCGGTTGGACAAAAACTTACTATTCCGAGTAGTTAATTATGCCTATTCAGATCTTGCCAGCTCGCTTGGCGAACCAAATTGCTGCTGGTGAGGTGGTAGAGCGACCCGCGTCGGTGGTCAAAGAGCTGGTTGAAAACAGCCTTGATGCCGGAGCCACCCGCATTGATATTGATATCGATAAGGGCGGTAGTCGCACGATCCGTATTCGAGATAATGGCAAGGGAATTCCTAAAGACGAGCTCAGTCTGGCATTAAGCCGCCATGCAACATCGAAAATTGCATCGCTCGATGATCTTGAAGCCATTGTCAGCCTTGGCTTTAGGGGCGAGGCACTTGCCAGTATTAGTTCGGTGTCACGGCTAACCCTAACGTCCCGTACCGCAGAGCAAGAAGAAGCGTGGTCGGCTTATGCCGAAGGGCGTGATATGGATGTGCAGCTGAAACCCGCAGCGCATCCTGTTGGCACCACGCTTGAAGCCTTGGACTTGTTTTTTAATACGCCTGCTCGTCGCAAATTTCTCCGCACTGAAAAGACTGAATTTGGCCATATCGATGAGCTGTTAAAGCGCATCGCATTAAGCCGGATGGATGTCACGATCAACCTAAGACACAATGGTAAGGTGATCCGTCAGTACCGAGAGGCAAATACCCAAGTTCAGAAAGAGCGCCGCTTGGCGGCAGTATGCGGTGGGCAATTTCTTAACCATGCGCTTGCAGTAGAGCTTGCCCATGGTGATTTAAAATTGTCTGGTTGGATTTGTAGTCCACAAGGTGCACGTTCACAAAATGATATTCAATATTGTTATGTGAATGGCCGGATGATGAAAGATAAGCTGATCAATCACGCAATCCGCCAAGCCTATGAAGGCAGTTTAGCGCCAGAGCAATATGCCGCGTATGCTTTATTTATCGAGGTTGACCCGCATCAAGTCGATGTGAACGTGCACCCAGCAAAGCACGAAGTTCGTTTTCATCAATCTCGCCTAGTTCATGATTTTATTTGCCAAGGCTTACAAAGTGCACTGATCCAAGGAAGTGATGAGTATGATGCCGTTGTTGCCCCTCCTCAACCCCGAGCGAGTGCGCAAGCGGCAGAATATGCATCAGCTTCTACGCCAGCCTATCCCGTGTCAGAACCAGATGCTGCGTTGAGTGCAGTGGCCAACACACCTGATTATCCGAATAAAGCGCCAGCGCGCGAGTGGTTGTCGTCAGAACCAAGTCCATCCACACCAAGAGGTGCCGGGCGCGATTATCATCGCCAAGAGTCCGTTGGGTTAGCGCGAGATTCGAAATCGCAATCATCAAACTCTGGTGGAAAGGGAGGGGCTGCTCGTTATAGTGACGATGGGCCGACGGAGCAAGAAGTTGCCGCTTATCAGCAGTTAATGAAAACGGTAGAGGCAGATCCAGCCACTGACCGTGCTAGCCCGGTTCAAGGTGGTCAGTCTCACTCTACCCCTTCAATACCTTCTCAACCGGTTCTACAGCCTCAAAAGGCAGCTGCTCCCACTCAGGTAATACAGCCTATCGAGCAAGTGACGCGTAGTGAAGCGATGCAGTTGACTCGCCAGGATGCCATCGATACCACCAATGGTGTGGGGTTAGGCAAAGCATTATGTCTTGTTAAGCAACGATATTTGCTCTTAAATCGTGATGATGGTGTTGTGTTGCTTGCGCTTGATCTCGGGTCGAAGCTGCGTGCAAAAGGGCAATTGCGTTTGGCGCAAACAGAAGGCTTAAAACCACAGCCATTGCTTATACCTCATTCAGTACCTGTTGAAGCGGGTATGATAGACTGTGCAGAGCAACATGCCTTATTGCTCAAACAGTTAGGTATTCAGTTAAAAGCGAAGGGTAAAACCCATTTAATCATAATGTCGGTTTGCCAGCCATTAAGGCAGCAGAACTTACAGCAATTGATCCCAGCGCTGGTTGGTTATCTCGCCGCTATTGCTGAAGACCCTGAGGCACAAGGATGGGATAAATTACTCGATTGGCTGGCACAGCAACTTGTGATCCCAACAGAATCTTACAGTTTGTCGCAAGCCATTCAGCTCGTTACCGAGTTGGAACAGCTTTGGGGCACTGAACTTGAAAACTATTATCCAAATTTGTTGCGCTCCGTCGATGTGAGTACAGCAATAGAAGCATTTAACTATGACTAAGCCATTACCACAGGCCATTTTTTTAATGGGGCCGACTGCATCTGGAAAAACTAATTTGGCCATTCGTTTGCGCCAAGAATTGCCAGTGGAGTTGATAAGTGTCGATTCAGCCCTTATCTATAAAGATATGGACATCGGTACTGCAAAGCCCGATGCCCAAGAACTTGCCTTGGCACCTCACCGTTTGATCGATATTCGTGATCCAGCGCAAAGTTATTCAGCTGCAGACTTTCGTGCTGATGCACTGAAAGAAATGGCTGATATAGTTGCAGCAGGGCGAATCCCAATGTTAGTTGGCGGTACGATGTTGTACTACAAGGCATTATTGGAAGGTTTGTCGCCTTTACCTGCAGCCGATCCGGTTATTCGAGCTCAAATTGAGCAAGAGGCGGAAGAAAAAGGGTGGCAGGTTTTACATGAGGAATTAGTACGGATTGATCCCGTATCCGGGGCTCGCATTCACCCGAATGATCCTCAGCGATTGTCACGCGCATTGGAAGTTTTCCGTATTTCGGGTAAAACTTTAACTGAGCTTACGAAAATTCAAGGTGATACCTTACCTTACAGGGTTCACCAATTTGCAATAACGCCCACGGACAGGGCTGTTCTGCATCAGCGGATCGAACAACGTTTTGAGAAAATGATCGAAGCAGGTTTTGAACAGGAAGTTCGAGCTTTGTATGAACGAGGAGACCTGCACCAAGATCTACCTTCAATACGTTGTGTCGGCTACCGTCAGATGTGGGAATATTTGGATGGGAAGTGCGATTTGGATGAAGCGGTTTTCCGTGGAATTTGCGCGACTCGTCAATTGGCGAAGCGTCAGATCACCTGGTTGAGAAGCTGGAAAGACCTGACGTGGTTGGATAGCAGTGACGTAGAAAGTGCGTTACAAACGGTCACAAACTCAATTAGATGTGACGTTTGATTAACGTGTATACTGGTTACTGTTTTGCGTATTTTTAATGTTGTTCGTTGCTAACTACAACTACAAACAAATAAGGAAAAGTAATAATGGCTAAGGGGCAATCTTTGCAAGACCCGTTTTTGAACGCTTTGCGTCGTGAAAGAATCCCAGTATCAATCTACCTAGTTAACGGCATTAAGCTGCAAGGTCAGATTGAGTCTTTTGATCAGTTTGTGATCCTATTGAAGAATACTGTTAACCAGATGGTATACAAGCATGCTATCTCTACGGTGGTTCCTGCTCGTCCAGTAAACCACCACCATGCAGGTGACCGTCCGGCACCTACTGAGCGTTCACAGGAAAAAACTGAAGAATAATTCTTCTTCAATAAGGAGTTGATTGCTTGTTTGACCGTTATGAATCCGGTGAGCAGGCAATTCTTGTTCATATCAACTTCACGCAAGAAGGGGAGTGGGAAGACTTAAGCGAGTTTGAAATGCTGGTCTCCTCTGCGGGGGTAAATGCACTACATGTGGTTACAGGTAGTCGTAAAACCCCCCACCCTAAATATTACGTGGGAGAAGGTAAAGCGCAGGAAATTGCCGAAGCGGTTCGGGCTGAAGAGGCCGACATCGTAATATTCAACCATTCTCTATCTCCAGCGCAAGAGCGAAATCTGGAGCAGATTTGTAAATGCAGGGTATTAGATCGGACAGGTTTGATCCTTGATATCTTTGCCCAACGCGCACGTACCCATGAGGGTAAATTACAAGTTGAATTAGCACAGTTGCGTCATATCTCCACTCGATTGATCCGAGGCTGGACCCACCTTGAACGACAGAAGGGCGGGATTGGTTTACGGGGACCGGGTGAAACTCAGTTAGAAACTGACCGACGCTTGTTACGAGACCGAATCAAAACGATTTTACGTCGTCTTGAAAAAGTGGCGAAGCAGCGCGATCAGGGGCGTCGAGCTCGTAATCGAGCTGAGATCCCGACGATTTCACTGGTGGGTTATACCAATGCGGGTAAATCGACCTTGTTTAACCGAGTGACAGATGCCGGGGTATATGCGGCTGATCAGCTATTTGCAACGCTAGATCCTACTTTGCGTAAGATCGATGTTGCCGATGTTGGAACGTCAATTTTAGCTGATACTGTAGGTTTTATTAGGCACTTGCCCCATGATTTGGTGGCAGCGTTTAAGGCGACCTTAAAAGAAACTCAAGACGCCAGCTTGCTACTGCATGTGGTGGATGCGAGTGATGATCGTTTCCGTGAAAACATTGAAGCGGTTGATAGCGTATTAGAAGAAATTGATGCCAGTGACGTACCGACTTTGCTTGTCATGAACAAAATTGACAACTTAGAAGGTGCGCAGCCGCGCATTGAGAGAGACGGCGACGGCGTGCCGCGTCGGGTTTGGGTATCAGCGATGGAAGGGGTCGGTATTGATTTACTGTTTGAAGCCTTAACCGAACGCCTATCCGGAACCATGGTAAAGCATACTCTGTGTCTGCCACCGCAGTATATCGGTCGTTATCGGAGTAAGTTTTACCAATTGGGTTGTATTGTCAGCGAAGAGTATGACACTGACGGCAGCCTAAAAATCGATATCCGTCTACCGTTGGCAGAGTGGTCTCGGTTACAAAAAAGGGAAAGTACTTCGTTAGATGACTTTATCGTTGCTTAATGGACTGCTAGAGTAATAAGAAAAACTGTCGTCATATCATGTTGATGGAGTTCTATAATGGCGTGGAATGAGCCTGGTAACAACGGTGGCCGTGATAAAGACCCTTGGGGTAACAATAATCGCGGTGGTCGAGAACAAGGTCCACCAGACCTCGATGAAGTTTTCTCTAAACTAAGTCGTAAATTTGGTGGTATTTTTGGGAATAAAAAAGGGCCTTCAACTGGCGGTAGTGCAGCTGGTTTAGGGGTAATTGCAGTACTTGCTACTGCGGTATGGGGTTTCTCTGGTTTCTACACCATTGGTGAAGCAGAGCGTGGCGTGGTTTTACGCTTCGGTAAGTTTTACGAAATGGTCGATCCTGGTTTGAACTGGAAGCCAACATTCGTTGACGAAGTAACACCTGTCAATATTCAGGCGATTCGTTCTTTACGCAGCTCAGGTTTGATGCTGACAAAAGATGAAAACGTACTGCAAATTGAGATGGATGTTCAGTACCGTGTTTCTGATGCAAATAAATACCTGTTCAGCGTAACGAATGCTGATGACAGCCTACGTCAGGCTACCGATTCTGCACTTCGTGCCGTTATTGGTGACTCAACGATGGATGAGGCATTGACGACGGGCCGTCAGGTCATTCGTGCTCATACGCAGGAAGCGATCGATAAGATTATCCAGAATTATGATATGGGTATCTTTGTTGTCGATGTGAACTTCCAGTCAGCACGTCCGCCAGAAGCAGTTAAAGACGCTTTTGATGATGCCGTGGCTGCACGAGAAGATGAAGAGCGTTTTGTTCGTGAAGCGGAAGCTTACAGTAACGATATCTTGCCGAAGGCAACGGGTCGAGCTGAGCGTCTGAAGAAAGAAGCAGAAGGTTATTCTGAGAAAGCGATTAACGGTGCGCTTGGTGAAGTTGCTCAGTTTACAAAACTACTACCTCAATACTTGGCTGCTGAAGAAGTAACACGTAACCGTCTTTACCTAGAGACGATGGAACGCGTTTACAGTAATACTAGCAAGGTGATGATTGATTCGAACTCAAGCGGTAACTTGTTGTATTTACCTTTAGATAAGCTGATGAACTCAGGGCAAGGCAGTAAGCCTAAGAGCGAGACATCAAGCGGTTCTTATGGCATCGAGCTTGAGAAAGTCGAAACTACCACACCAGTCTCCACGTCTCCACGTGCAGATACTGGTCGTCAAGGGAGATATTAATTATGCGTAAGTTAATGATCCCAGTGATTGTCATCTTTATTGCTACGTTGCTGATGTCGATGTTCGTAGTACAAGAAGGTGAGCGTGGTATTGTGGTCAGGTTTGGTCGTATTTTGAAAGATGCGAACACTGACGTAACTCGTATTTATGAACCTGGTTTGCACTTTAAAGTGCCTGTGTTTGATCAAGTTCGTGCACTAGATGCACGTATCCAAACCATGGATGATCAAGCCGACCGTTTTGTAACGTCAGAGAAAAAAGACGTCATTATTGATACCTATGTGAAATGGCGTATCGAAGATTTCGGTCAGTATTATTTGACGACGGGTGGAGGCAATGTTTCTACTGCTGAAGCACTATTGAAGCGTAAAGTAATTGATAGCCTGCGTGCTGAAATTGGTTCGCGTGAAATCAAGCAGATTGTATCGGGCCCTGATCGTAATCAAGGTGGTACCACTGCTATCTCTGAGCTTGATGACGCACCAGCGACTGAAATTGTTGCTGAAGTTGCACCACGCAAAGAAGTTGAAGGTCAGCGTGACCAAATCATGGATAACGTACTTGCTGAAATTCAAGTAAGTGCGATGAAAGATTTGGGCGTCAGTGTTGTTGACTTCCGAATGAAGAAAGTCAACTTACCAGACGAAATCAGTGAGTCTATTTACCGTCGTATTCGTGCTGAGCGTGAGTCCGTGGCGCGTAAATACCGTGCTCAAGGTCGTGAGAAAGCTGAAGTTATCCGTGCACAGTCTGAACTGGAAGTGGCTAAGATCTTGTCTGATGCCAACCGTGAAGCTTTAGTTGTACGTGGTACGGCAGATGCACGAACCGCTGAAATCTACTCAGAAGCATTCAATCAGAACCCGGAGTTTTATGGCTTCTTGCGTTCATTGAAGGCTTATGAGGAAAGTTTCAACTCGAAGAGTGACATTTTGGTCGTTGATCCAAATACTGACTTCTTTAAATATATGAAAGATTCATCGGGCGCTTCGAACTAAGCGAAACCGATAGGAATGAAAGCAAGACTTCGGTCTTGCTTTTTTTTTGTTTGGCGTTTGGGAAATAGCGTATATTCATCCCGTTTTTAATATCTTCTTGGAGTCAGTATGACAAAGACAATTTGGCTAGCGTTAGGGTTAGTGTTGATTTTTGAAGGGCTTGGTCCATTGTTAGCGCCACGAGGCTGGCGTGATATGGTCAGTCAGCTTAGTCAACAAAATGATAATTCGTTGCGTCGTATCGGAGGCTGTTTGGTCGTGAGTGGCTGTGTCATTGCTTATATGATGTACAGTAGTATGTAAATCGCCATAGCATTTTATCGTGACACTCTTCTTGCAGTAAATGGGCCTATGGTCAAAAAATGACTGCAAGGCGACGTTGAAGGTGCTAGAATCCTTTTTTAACTACTGATAGACGAAGAAAGATGGCAAATAATGTAGTCGTTCTTGGCACCCAATGGGGTGACGAAGGTAAGGGTAAGATCGTAGATCTTTTGACTGAAGATGCAAAATATGTAGTGCGCTACCAAGGTGGTCACAACGCCGGTCACACTCTTGTCATTGACGGTGAAAAAACAGTCCTTCACCTGATCCCATCAGGTATCCTACGTGACAACGTTAAATGCATCATCGGTAACGGTGTTGTACTTTCTCCTGACGCGCTGATGAAAGAAATGGGTCCACTAGAAGAACGTGGTATCCCTGTGCGCGAACGTCTGTTCTTGTCAGAAGCTTGTCCGCTAATTCTTCCATACCATATTGCTCTTGATCAGGCGCGTGAAATCGCTCGTGGTAAAAAAGCGATCGGTACGACTGGTCGTGGTATTGGTCCAGCATATGAAGATAAAGTTGCTCGTCGCGGCCTACGCGTTGGTGACCTTTTCGACAAAGAAGCATTTGCTGAGAAGCTTAAAGAAGTTATGGCTTACCACAACTTCCAGCTTGAGCATTACTACAATGCTGAGCCTGTAAGCTACGAAGAAGTACTTGAGACTATTCTGTCTCAGGCTGATCTTCTAACTTCAATGGTTATCGACGTAACTAAAGAACTTGATGATGCTCGTCTACGTGGCGACAAGATCATGTTCGAAGGTGCGCAAGGTACACTACTTGATATCGACCACGGTACTTACCCGTACGTAACTTCTTCAAACACGACTGCTGGTGGTGTTGCTGCAGGTTCTGGTTTCGGTCCACGTCACCTTGGTTACATCCTTGGTATTGCAAAAGCATACTGTACACGTGTTGGCGCAGGTCCATTCCCGACTGAGCTATACGATGGTCTAGATAAGCAAGACCCAGTTGGTAAGCACCTAGGTGATGTAGGTAACGAGTTTGGCGCAACGACAGGTCGTTTACGTCGTACTGGTTGGTTTGATGCGGTTGCTATGCGCCGTGCAATTCAGATCAACTCAATCTCTGGTTTCTGTCTAACTAAGCTAGACGTATTAGATGGTCTAAAAGAAATCAAGATCTGTACTGGTTACAAAACCAAGACTGGCGAAATTCTAGAAGTATCTCCTATGGCAGCTGATGCTTACGAAGATCTAGAGCTTATCTACGAAACAGTTCCTGGTTGGTCTGAAAAGACATTCGGTGCTAAGTCTCTAGATGCGCTTCCACAAGCAGCACTAGATTACATCGCTCGTATCGAAGAGCTAACTGGCGTGCCAATTGATATCGTTTCTACTGGCCCTGACCGTAACGAGACAATCATCAAGGTTCACCCATACGGTGAATAATAGCGTTTAGCTACCTTGAATAAAAAGCCAGCCTTCGGGTTGGCTTTTTTGTTTTTATTGCCCGCGTCAAACCCATTATGATTCTGCTTCCAAAAAAACACCCTCTCAGTTGCGTCAAAAAAACTTTCAAGCTATGGATCAAATCGGCAAAAAAATGCCGTTTTAGTACCGAATTTTATTAAAGATTATGCGATAGACGCCGATACACAATTTACGTTCGGATAGAGATCGACCCATGAGACTGCATACTTTGTTACTGAGTACATTGCTGGCTGCAACACCTGCCTTTGCATTGGATGATGTAGGGGATGCGGTACCGGTGTATTCTGAAAATGAACTAAACCGAATGTTTGAAAGCAATAGCCACTTACAGCAAGTGCGAGCCGATGATTGCCAGTTGGTACAAGATATTGAAGCTCGAGCCCTTAGGGTTGAATCTGCCTCTTATCAGTTTCTTTATGGTGATATGCTGGCATGGGGGGTTTGTGTCGAACGTGATGTTGAACAGGGTGTGTATTATATGCAATCTGCCGCTCAGCAAGGTTCACCAGCAGCTTTAGAGCAACTCGGGCGCTACTATTCTCAGGGCACCTTGGTACAGCAAGATAAAGAGCGAGCAATCCCTTACTTGCGCGAGGCTGCGGCGATGGGTAACGTCGATGCCCGTATTCAATTGGCTGAATTGTTATTAAGTGACTATGGTAGCCCGCTAGATTTTGAAGATGCTTATCGCTGGCTTTACAACACGGTGACAGCCAGCCGGACGGATCATCGACAGATTTCACGACTCCGTCAAGGGTTAGAAAACCGTATGCCAGAGAATGTCATTGCACGGGCTAAACGACGAGATACGTTTTGGTAACCTTTCTCGCCAAGGCTGTAATGGAAAACCATCAAATATAAAAAAGAGAGGCTTAGCCTCTCTTTTTGCGTGATAGCGGACTATATTCGCCCGACTACAGTACTTTATGTGGGCCGAAACACTCGTAGTGCAATTGGTCTTCAGACGCCCCCATCTCGATGAGTTGCTTGGCAACGTGCTGCATGAAGCCGACTGGGCCGCAGAAGTAAAACTGCATGTTCGGTGTTGCCAGTTCCGCTTTAAGCTTATTCAAGTCGATAAGACCTTGATAGTCAAAATCTTCTGCAGGGCGATCCGTTGTTAATGGCTCTCGGTACCACACAGTGCTTGAAATGTGATCGTGACTTTCTGCCAATCCAGCGACTTCTGCTTTAAAGGCGTGTTGGGTACCATTTTCAGCGGCATGTAGCCAGTGAACGTCAGCTTGGTGATTGGTCAATGTTTCTAACATTGACAGTGTTGGAGTTAGACCAACGCCTGCTGAAATCAGAGCGATCGGTGTGGTTGGTTCAACATCGAGAAAGAAATCACCTGCTGGTGGTGCTAACTGAATTTTATCGCCCACGTTTAAACTCGTGTGCAGGTAGTTAGAGACCTTTCCGCCTTCTTCACGTTTAACAGAAATACGGTAGCTGTTCTTTTGGGGCGCAGAAGACAGGCTGTATTGACGAATTTCTTGATATTCAAACTCTTTAGGTTTGAGGTAAACCCCCAAATATTGACCGGGTTTGAAATCTGCCACTTCACCGCCATCCATAGGTTTGAAAGTAAAGCTAGTGATCACATCGCTCTGCTGGATTTTTTCGACGACTTCAAATTCACGGGTACCACGCCACCCGCCCGTTTTACTTTCATTTTCTTGGTAAATGCCTTCTTCACGTTGAATGAAGACATCGGCCAATACCCCGTAAGCTTCCGCCCAAGCATCAAGTACTTCTTGGCCTGGGGAGAATAACTCGTCGATGGTCGCAAGTAGGTGCCCACCAACGATCGCATACTGCTCTGCAGTGATCATGAAGCTGGTGTGCTTGTGAGCGATTTTTTCAACGGCGGGTAGCAATACTGCAAGATTTTCAATGTTGTTAGCATAAGCGCAAATGGCGTTGAATAGCGCTTCACGCTGATCGCCATTACGCTGGTTACTCATGTTGAATATATCGTTGAGTTCAGGGTTATGAGCGAACATACGATCATAAAAATGAGCGGTCAGTGCTGGGCCCGTTTGAGCAAGTAACGGTGCTGTCGCTTTCACTGTATCAATGGTTTTCTGGCTGATCATTACGTAATCCTATATTTAAAGTTATATTTGTAATGCATGTTATGAGTTGTATCTTATCTGTATCTTTTAGTCAATAAGAAGATTAAAATGCCAGCAGGAGGAGTTATTGTGCAACTGACTAGTTTTACCGATTATGGCCTACGTGCCTTGATTTATTTAGCGACCCTACCAGAAGGGGAACTTACCAGTATTACCAAAGTGACTGAAGTGTACGGTGTATCGCGCAACCACATGGTTAAGATCATCAATAAACTCGGTCAGTTGGGGTATGTCGACACTGTACGAGGCAAAAATGGGGGTATCCGTTTGGGAATGCCTGCCGAGCGTATTGTCATTGGTGATGTTGTGCGTGCCATTGAGCCGCTACAGATCGTGAATTGTAGCGAAGACTTTTGCCATATTACGCCAGCGTGCCGTTTGAAAGAGGTGTTGTTCTCTGCTCGCCAAGCGTTTTTAGCCGAGCTTGACCAGTATACTCTTTCCAGCTTAATTGACGACAACCCGCCATTGCGTGTGCTGTTGCAACAGCCGATGGCCTAACCTGCAAATCAATAACTTCGAAATCTCTTTAGTGGAGCAGAGAATTTGACTTTGCTCCCGTCTGTTCACCTAGGGCGAAGATATACTAAAGTTATATCTTCGCTAACTTGGATCTAACTATGTCAAAAGGTACTACCGATTTACCGGTCGACCCTTTTCGCGATCGCGAAGCTTCGAACTATGAAAACCCAGTCCCTAGCCGAGAAATGCTGCTGGAAGTGATCCGTGGTTTTTCAGCACCTGTAAGCCGTGATCAGCTATTTACCGAGCTTAAGCTTGAAGGCGATGACCAATATGAAGGTTTACGTCGTCGTTTACGTGCGATGGAGCGAGATGGTCAATTGATCTTCACTCGTCGCCAATGTTATGCCCTGCCAGAGCGTTTAGACTTAATTAAAGGCCATGTTATTGGCCACCGTGACGGCTTTGGCTTCTTGCGCCCTGAAGGTACCAACAGCAAGGAAGGTGATTTACTGCTTCCTCATCACCAAATGCGTGGTGTGATCCATGGTGATTACATCTTGGCTCAGGTGGCGGGTACTGATAAGCGTGGCCGCAAGGAAGGTCGTGTCGTCCGCGTTCTGAAACATTACGAAGGTCAAATTGTTGGTCGCTTCTTTATTGAAGACAACATGGGCTATGTCGTGCCTGATGATTCACGTATCGCACAAGATATTGTTATCCCTAATGAGCACCGCATGGGCGCGCGTATGGGTAATGTGGTTGTGGTTGAAGTTAATCAGCGTGCCACCCGTCAATATAATGCTGTTGGCAAAGTAGTTGAAGTACTTGGCGAGAATATGGCGCCGGGTATGGAAATTGAAATAGCCTTACGTACTCACGACATTCCACACGAATGGCCTTCTGAAGTTGATAAGCAAATTCAGGGGCTTGGGGAAGAGGTGCCTGAAGAGGCGAAAAAAGGTCGTGTTGATTTACGTGGCTTGCCGCTTGTCACCATTGATGGTGAAGATGCGCGTGACTTTGATGATGCAGTTTACTGTGAACGTAAGAAGTCTGGTGGCTGGCGCTTATGGGTTGCGATTGCAGATGTGAGTTACTATGTGCGTCAGGGCACCGCACTTGATAATGAAGCGGTAAAACGTGGTAACTCGGTATACTTCCCATCGCAAGTGATCCCAATGCTGCCGGAAGTGCTGTCGAATGGCTTGTGTTCATTGAACCCTCAAGTCGATCGCTTGTGTATGGTGTGTGAGATGACTATCTCAGAGAGCGGTAACCTATCAGGTTATAAGCACTATGAAGCGGTGATGAACTCTCACGCACGTTTAACTTACACCAAAGTCAGTAAAATGCTGGATGGTGATGAAGAGCTACGTGAACGCTATACACCATTAGTTCCTCATATTGAAGAACTGTATAGCATGTACAAAGTGCTGAAAGGCTCACGTGAAGTGCGTGGTGCTATTGAGTTCGAAACCATTGAAACGCAATTTATTTTCAATGCTGACCGTAAGATTGATCGCATAGTGCCTGCTGTTCGTAATGAGGCGCATAAAATCATTGAAGAGTGCATGATCTTGGCGAACATTGCTTCAGCGCGTTTCGTCGAAAAAGCCAAAGAGCCAGCATTGTACCGAGTGCATGACGCGCCAGGTGAAGAGCGCTTGATTGGGTTCCGCGATTTCTTAGGTGAACTGAGCTTGCAGCTGTCGGGTGGTTTAGAGCCATCACCCAAAGACTATGCTGAGCTAGCTGCGCTGATCCAAAATCGTCCAGATAAAGAGCTGATCCAAACCATGCTGCTGCGCTCGATGAAGCAAGCGGTTTATCAAGCGGATAATGTCGGTCACTTCGGTTTGGCATTGAAGCAATATGCTCACTTCACCTCTCCGATCCGTCGTTACCCTGATTTAACCTTACACCGTGCAATCAAGTACCTTGTAGCTAAGCAAGACGGCACTAATAAGGATCGCTGGACGCCAACAGGTGGCTACCACTATTCATTTGATGATGTTGATGGCCTAGGTGAGCAGTGTTCAATCACTGAGCGCCGTGCCGATGACGCCACACGTGATGTTGCTGACTGGCTAAAATGTGAATACATGCAAGATCATGTTGGCGATGAGTTCGACGGTGTGATTGCCAATGTCACTGGCTTTGGTTTCTTTGTTCGTCTAAACGAATTGAACATTGATGGTTTGGTCCATATCTCAAACTTGGCGAACGACTACTACCAGTACGATCCTGTTGGGCAACGCTTGATTGGTGATAGCTCTGGACAGGTTTATCGTCTGGGTGACACGGTTAAGGTGAAAGTTGCCTCAATTAATCTCAATGATCGTCAAATCGACTTTGATATCGTCGGTAGTAACCGCAAGCCTCGTGGAGATGGCAAAACAGCCAAAAACCGTGAGAAAAAACAACGCATGCGTAAAGCCGAAGGGATGCAGCGCCAAAGCTTGAAGGTATTCAAGGCTGAAGATGGGGAAGCGAAGCAGGCACATCGCTCGAAATCTAAAAAAGAGCGAGGCTCTGTTCGTCAGAAGCTTAAAGCGGGTGCAATCCCTAAGCTTGAGGAAGACAAAGCACCGAATGGCAAAAAGCCTAAACCGGATGCAGCAAACCCTAAAGCGAAAAAGAAATCGAGCAAAGTACGTAAAAAGAAACAACGTGCTGGTAAGAAAGAACGGGCAGAAAAGAAGAATTAATCAATGAGTAATGACATGATTTTCGGCATTCATGCCGTAAACGCAGTATTGGCCACCGATCCTGTGCGCTTTATTGAGGTGTTTGTCCTCAAAGGACGTCAAGACGATCGCTTGTCACCAGTAATCACTGAGCTGAAAGAGTTAGGGATTACGATTCAAGAAGCCGGCCGCAAGGCGCTTGATGATAAGGTTGATGGGGCGTCACACCAAGGTATTGTTGCCCGTGTTCGACCTGGTAAGCAATACAATGAGAATAACTTGGATGATTTGCTGGAAGGTAATGATAATCCGTTATTTCTTGTGCTGGACGGCGTGACCGACCCGCATAACCTTGGCGCATGCCTGCGTAATGCCGACGCGGCTGGTGCAGTTGCGGTTATCGTACCGAAAGACCGCTCTGCTCAGCTAAACGCAACAGCCAGCAAGGTTGCCTGTGGTGCCGCAGAGATTATGCCATTGGTCAAAGTGACCAACCTTGCACGTACCTTACGTGCGCTGCAGGATAAAGGCGTGTGGGTTGTCGGTACCGCTGGTGAAGCGACGCATGATATCTACCACAGCAAACTAACTGGGCCTTTGGCCATTGTTATGGGGGCGGAAGGTGAAGGTATGCGCCGCTTAACGCGCGAGACCTGTGATGATCTGATCAAAATCCCAATGGCGGGCTCAGTTTCAAGCTTGAACGTATCGGTTGCGACGGGTATTTGCTTGTTTGAAGCGGTACGTCAGCGCCAATTAGGTGAATAATGGCATTATAGTTGCTATTATCACGCTACCATTTTGAGTGCCCGCATACCTGTTTGGTATGCGGGCATTTTTTCGCATTATTTTGCTTTTCACCCGCGTGTACCGAGAAATATATCTTGCGTAGAATGCCCAATCTCTGTACTATTCAGCGTCCAAATTCTCGGTTCTATTTTTAGTTCCTTGCTTCCTCTGGATAACCGAGCCAACTCAGGAAGCTGATTAATCCGTAAGGAGCAACCAATGCGTCATTACGAAATCGTATTCATGGTGCACCCTGATCAAAGCGAACAGGTTGCTGGCATGGTCGAGCGTTACACTGCTGCTATCAAAGATTCTGGTGGCCAGATCCATCGTCTAGAAGATTGGGGCCGCCGTCAAATGGCTTACCCAATCAACAAACTGCACAAAGCACACTACGTTCTTATGAACGTTGAAGCTGAGCAGTCTGTAGTTGACGAACTGGAGTCTAACTTCCGTTTCAACGATGCAGTGATCCGTAACATGATCATGCGTACTAAAGGTGCTATCACTGAGCCATCTCCAATGATGAAGGCTAAAGAAGAGCGCGCCCCACGTCGTGAAGAGCGTGCAGAGCAACCAGCTCCAGCACCTTCTGAAGGCGAAGCAGCAGCTGAGTAATTTTTGAATGACCAATCGTCTGGAGTTATCTGGTGTTATCGCCAAAGACCCCAAACGGAGCAAATCGCTGGCGGGAATACCTCATTGTCACTTTGTGCTTGAGCACCGTTCCTACCAGAAAGAAGCTGATTTACCACGGCAAGTGTATTGCTACATTAACGTGGTGGTTAGCGGGCAAGGTCAACAAATACTTACTCAAGATTTAGTTGTCGGCAGTCACATTAAGGTAGGAGGCTTTGTCTCATACCAAACCGGCCGTAATGGCGTTGGTAAATTAGTGTTACATGCTGACTACATTGAAAAAACTTAGATCAGGAGATAGCCCATGGCACGTTTCTTCCGTCGTCGTAAATTCTGCCGTTTCACAGCAGAAGACGTACAAGAGATTGACTACAAAGACGTAGCAACTCTAAAAAACTACATCACTGAAGCTGGTAAAATTGTACCAAGCCGTATCACTGGTACTCGCGCTAAATATCAGCGTCAGCTAGCTCGCGCTATCAAGCGTTCTCGTTACTTAGCACTTCTACCATACACTGACAAGCATCAGTAATCGGTAGCAGTTTAATTAGTTTAAGAGGACAAGATAATGCAAGTTATTCTACTTGATAAAATCGGTAACCTAGGTGGCCTTGGCGATCAGGTTAACGTTAAAGCTGGTTACGCTCGTAACTTCCTTATCCCACAGGGTAAGGCTGTAATGGCAACTAAAGCTAACGTTGAAATGTTTGAAGCTCGTCGTGCTGAACTAGAAGCTAAAGTTGCTGAGCAACTGACTGCATCTCAAGCACGTGCTGAAAAACTAAGCGCACTAGAAGCAGTTGTTATTGCTTCTAAAGCTGGCGACGAAGGTAAGCTATTTGGCTCTATCGGTACTCGCGATATCGCTGATGCAGTTTCTGCAGCTGGCGTTGAAGTAGTTAAAAGCGAAGTTCGTCTTCCTGAAGGCGCACTACGTACTACTGGCGAATTTGAGATCAGCATTCAGCTGCACTCTGAAGTATTCGCTACTATCAACCTAAACGTTGTAGCTGAAGCTTAATAACGGTTAGTGTCGATATGAAAAACCAGCCTTCGGGCTGGTTTTTTTATGCCTGTAATTTGTGGAGAATGGCCACGTTGAATGGCATAGACTCAGTGAATTTTAAACAGCAGATTAATCGACATGGTTGAATCACGCTTTTTAAGCCCGTCGGGTACCCAGCTGTTAAAGTTTTGCGTATTGCTAAACTTAATGGCGATATGATCATTGATGGATGTCGTGAGGTTTAGCTCGGTTTCCATTGTACTGTTACTGTTGCCGCCAATGCCAGTGAATCGTCCATTCACCTCAATGTTCTTGGTTGGCTTCCAGATAAACTTAGTACTACCACGGATGATGAGCTCATCAACGGTTTCTGGAATGACAATATCGTCATCGTCAATTTCATCAATATTAGGCTCTTGATGACGGTAGCCAGGGCCTGCTTCCACCTCCATTTGGAAGGTTTCTCGACGAATTAGCTGGTAACCCAAACCAGTGGCAAGCGTAAAGTCGGTAAAATATGGGCCATAACGGTCATCGATGTAATTAGCATTACCGAGTACATAGGTACGCTCATTGATTTTCATATCACTTTGGAGTTCAAGCTGCCCTCTACGCTTATCTTCATCTCCGTCTTTTTCTGCCAGTAGAAATTTCGCTTCAGCATTATGACGGTACTGGTTCTTGACGTAGGTATAACCAATTCGGCTATTAAGCGTTTCGGAGTCTGAATTGCCACCTAACGCATGGTAACCAAACTCAACCTCGCTCGTCCATGGTGGTGGGATCGGCGTTGGCCTGTCGTCATCTGCGGCTTTAGCCGTCGTATTGGCAAGTAGCAATAAAGCCAGAAAATATCTTGCCAAGTGGCCTCCTCCAGATAAAAAGTGATAGGTAATCAATCAGACGCGCATTTTACCTTATTTATGTCAGCTTTTGGTTAGGAAAGTCGAGTGGAATTTCGCATGGCGGAAGTTATCTCTTTGGTGAGTAAACAATTCAGAGTAAATTTATTTTCCACACTATATTGTTACATAGACTCACCACGATTTAAGGTATAATGATCGGCTTAGTTTCCGGCAATCATTTCAATTCTTATGGCAGAAAACAGCAAACCCAATAAACCCAAAGATACCAAAATGGATGCAATTAAAATGCCTCCACACTCTTTAGAGGCAGAGCAATCCGTACTGGGCGGCTTAATGCTGGACAATGAAAAGTGGGATGCTGTTGCTGAAAAGGTGGTTGCGACAGATTTCTATAGTCGTCCGCATCGCATCATTTTTGAAGGTTCAGCGGCGTTACTTGAAGGTGGCCAGCCGCTTGATCTTATTACGCTATCTGAGCACCTTGAGCGAGCTGATAAGCTAGAGAATGTCGGCGGTTTTGCTTATTTAGCAGAGCTTGCTAAAAATACACCATCAGCGGCGAACATTACCGCTTATGCCGAAATTGTGCGTGAACGGGCCTTGATCCGTGACATGATTGGCGTAGCGAACGAAATTGCTGATGCAGGTTACGATCCTCAAGGTCGTGACAGTGAAGAACTGCTGGATATGGCTGAAAGCAAAGTTTTTGCTATTGCCGAGCAGCGTACATCTGAAAATGAAGGCCCTCAAAATGTTGATACAATCCTAGAAAAGACCCTTGAGCGTATTGAGATTTTGTATCAATCGCCACAAGATGGTGTGACAGGGGTATCAACCGGTTTTACCGATCTGAATAAGAAAACCGCAGGTTTACAAGGGTCTGATTTGATCATTGTTGCCGCGCGTCCTTCTATGGGTAAAACCACGTTTGCGATGAACTTGTGTGAAAATGCGGCGATGGAACAAGAAAAGCCGGTATTGATATTTTCGCTAGAGATGCCCTCAGAACAAATCATGATGCGTATGCTTGCATCGCTATCACGAGTAGACCAAACAAAGATCCGTACTGGTCAGCTTGACGATGAGGACTGGGCGCGAATTTCATCGACGATGGGTATTCTGATGGAAAAGAAGAATATGTTCATCGATGATAGTTCAGGCCTAACCCCGACAGAGGTACGTTCTCGTGCCCGTCGTATTGCACGTGATCACGGTGGTTTAAGTCTTATCATGATTGACTACTTGCAGCTAATGCGAGTACCTGGCTACCAAGATAACCGTACGTTGGAAATTGCCGAGATATCTCGCTCACTTAAGGCGTTAGCCAAAGAGTTGAATGTACCTGTGGTCGCTCTATCTCAGCTTAACCGTTCCTTGGAGCAACGTGCGGATAAGCGTCCAGTAAACTCCGACTTGCGTGAATCGGGTGCGATTGAGCAGGATGCCGATTTGATCATGTTCATCTATCGTGATGAGGTGTATCACGAAGATACTGCCTTGAAAGGGATTGCAGAGATCATCCTTGGTAAGCAGCGTAATGGTCCAATCGGTACCGTTCGCCTGACATTCCAAGGCCAGTTTTCTCGCTTTGATAATTACGCCGGTCCGGCATTTGATGATGAATAATTTGCGTTAATGCAAGCGGTGATGAAACCATTAACCGGGTAAAACAATAGGTAACTTGATGAAAGCGGCAACAGCATATATCAACACTCAAGCGTTGACTCACAACATTAGCCAACTTCGAGCCAAAGCGCCGAATAGTAAGCTATTAGCTGTGGTAAAAGCGAATGGCTATGGTCATGGCTTGGCGCATGTTGCTCGCCACCTACCTGATGCCGATGGTTTTGGTGTTGCTCGCATCGAAGAAGCGTTAACCCTGCGGGTAAAAGGCATCGTTAAGCCTGTTTTATTATTAGAAGGTTTTTACGCCGCGTCAGATTTACCCGTTCTGGTAACGAATAACATTCACACTGTTGTACATTCTATCGAGCAACTAGAAGCGCTAGAGCAAACTGAGTTAGACGCGCCTGTGGTCGTTTGGCTTAAAATCGATACGGGTATGCACCGCTTGGGCGTTCGCCCTGAACAATATGCTGAATTCGTAGATCGCCTCCATGCTTGTGATAACGTGGCAAAGCCATTGCGCTATATGAGCCATTTTGGTTGTGCTGATGAGATGGACAGTATTGTAACCGAGCAGCAAATTGATGCCTTTATGACGCTGACGGACGGTTGTCGTGGTGAGCGGTCGTTAGCGGCATCAGCTGGCATACTGGCATGGCCGCAAAGCCAGCTTGAGTGGATCCGCCCTGGGATAATTATGTATGGGGTGTCGCCATTTACTGAGCCAGAGCGTTCAGCTGAAGCATTCGATATGAAGCCAGTGATGACCCTGACATCTAGCCTCATTGCGGTAAGAGACGTGAAACAAGGCGAGTCAGTGGGTTATGGTGGTATTTGGACCAGTCAGCGAGATACCAAAATAGGGGTGATTGCGATTGGTTATGGTGATGGTTACCCTCGTAGTGCCCCCAATGGCACGCCGATTTTGGTGAATGGCCGTATTGTACCTATGGCAGGCCGTGTCTCGATGGACATGCTAACTGTCGACTTGGGCCCTGATTGTGCAGATAAAGTTGGCGATGAAGCGATACTGTGGGGGGAAGGGCTGCCGGCGGAAATTGTTGCCGAACATATCGGTACAATTGCTTATGAGTTGGTAACGAAATTAACCTCTCGTGTCTCTATGACTTACCTGTAAATAATAGTAGAAATGCATTTTGTCGATATCAATGAATTTTAAAGCCGCAGCAGTCGTTGCGGCTTTCTCATATACAGCATTTGCTCAGGCCGATGGCTGGCCAACATGGTCACCTGAAACCGCATTTGTTCCCTTTGCTTTTTCAACCGATGCGATGGGGCTATCAGTTGGTATGGCCGGTTTGCTGAAAGGCGCAGGACAGCCTCAGGCTGCATTACTAGGTGCTGGTGTTGTAACCGAAAAAGGAACCTGGCTGGCATACCTTGGGGCAAGTAACTATACCCTGAGTGCTGATAGTCGCTGGCTATTTGGCGCAGAACTCTTTTCGGCTGACTACAAGCAGTTCGATTATTATCTGGGTGATTCAACGGGTAATAATTCCAGTGTTGATGACAAGGTTGTGGCTGATGCCACTGAGTCGCAGTACCGATTATCGATGCGTTATATCTTACCGTTTGGTGCCGCGAAAGAGCAGGGTGCCTTTGCGGCGATTAGACCACAACGTGAGGTCTCGGGGAGTACACCATGGCAAAGTGGCGTGAGTTCTATTGAGTTCAGGCCATTTTATCAGTCGCGTGATTTCTCCGAATCACCTCTGCCGGGCTTTAGCGAAGCGGAAAGCGTATGGGGGGTGGAAACTCGTTTCGAGTGGGATAACCGTAATAACAGCAGCAACCCGACCGAGGGTAGTCGCAGTCAATTTAGCGTGACAGTTGATCCGGGTAGCTCAGATCATGCCAGCTGGTGGAAATGGGAATTGAACCAAAGCTGGTTCTGGGATCTCGGGAGCTTAGGCGAGCTGATCGACCAGCAAGTGCTTGCGCTCAATGTATACACTGGCGATACACCAAGCTGGAACAAGACTGAAACGGTTGATGGTAAGGAAGAGCTCCGCCGACCTCCGGCTTATGCGGGAACACGGTTAGGAGGGCTATACCGTTTACGAAGCTTCTCTGGTGGCCGTTTTGTTGATCGTTCTGCGCTGAGTTATAGCATGGAGTATCGGATGCAGCCTGATTGGCAGCCATTACATACGTGGCCTGTGTTTGAATGGTATGACGTGCCATGGTGGCAGTGGGTTGCCTTTGTTGATGTAGGTCGAGTGGCGGATGAGTATGACTTACGTGAACTTCATCAAGACATGAAGTGGAGTGCGGGGGCGGCTATCCGCTTTCAGGTTGAAGGCATCGTCGTTCGAACCGAAATGGCTTGGGGAAGCGAAGACAGCATCTTTAGAGTCATGATTAATCAGCCATTCTAACCTCAATAAAAAGCAAGCATGGTTATATGCTTGCTTTTTTTATGTTATTCACCTTGAAGGGTGACAATGATCTTACGGCTACCGCCATGATCGCGATGCTCACCAAGGTAAATTCCTTGCCAAGTACCTAATGCTAATCTTCCCTGTGAAATGGGCAAAGTAATACTATTGCCAAGTAATGATGCTTTGATATGGGCTGGCATATCATCATCCCCTTCATAGGTATGCTGATAGTAAGGGGCACGTTCTGGTACAAACTGGTTGAAGTGTGCCTCCATGTCACTACGAACTGTTGGATCGGCATTTTCATTGAGTGTCAGACTGGCTGAGGTATGTTGAATGAAAAGGTGAGCAAGGCCAACTGAGAGTTGACTTAACTCCGTGATTTGTTGTTCAATTTCATCGTTTATAAGGTGAAAACCTCGAGATCGGGCTCGTAGGTTGATTGTTTTTTGAAACCACATAATCTTAACCTTGTTGTATTTATCAACTGAAAAACGCAATATCTATTGATTGTATTGCACATTTTTAGGTCAATCATTTACTCTTTGTTTTCGTGACCTGACGCAATGACGGTAAAGCTTACTTCAAGTCATAATTATTCATAAGTTGTAAAATTACAAAAATAGAGCTGACTGCTTAAGTTAGGCTACACTAGACAGAATTTACTTAGATCGGGGATCCGTAGCTTAGGTTATTTTGACACGGCTAATGGATTAACAATTAAAAATCAGGAACTTCACCATGTTGAAAAGCATCAATCCGACCCATACTGAAGCGTGGAAAGCGTTAACTGCCCACTTTGAAGAAGCTCAAGATTTGAAATTGAGTGAATTGTTTGCGAATGATAGCGAGCGTTTTAGCCAGTTTTCAGCCAATTTTGGCGCAGATATTCTTCTTGATTACTCAAAGAACTTAATCACAGAAGAGACAATGACAAAGTTGTTCGCTCTTGCTGAACAAACTGAGGTAAAGGCTGCTATCAGTGAGTTGTTTAGCGGTGAAAAAATTAACCAAACTGAAGGGCGTGCAGTACTGCACTCTGCACTACGTAACCGTAGTAATACGCCAATCATGGTTGATGGCGAAGATGTTATGCCTAACGTCAATGCTGTGCTGGCAAAGATGGAAGCGTTCACTGCTCGAATCGTTGATGGTGAGTGGAAAGGTTATACAGGCAAAGAAATTACGGATGTGGTAAACATCGGTATCGGCGGCTCTGATCTTGGCCCTTACATGGTAACAGAAGCGTTAACGCCTTATAAAACGCGTCTGAATATGCATTTTGTATCAAATGTCGACGGTACGCACATTGCTGAAACACTGAAGCCTTTAAACCCAGAGACAACATTGTTTTTGATTGCTTCTAAGACATTTACGACGCAAGAAACCATGACCAATGCACATTCAGCACGCGATTGGTTCTTAGCATCTGCCAGTGATCAAGCGAATGTAGCTAAGCACTTTGCAGCCCTATCAACTAACGCGAAATCAGTTTCAGAGTTTGGTATTGATACCGACAACATGTTCGAGTTCTGGGATTGGGTTGGTGGCCGTTACTCATTATGTTCAGCGATTGGTTTATCAATTAGCCTTTCTGTTGGCTTTGATAACTTCGTGGCGTTGCTTGATGGCGCACACGAGATGGATAAGCACTTTGCCGAGGCACCTTTAGAGCAGAACCTGCCTGTTATTCTTGCGTTGATCGGTATTTGGTACAACAATTTTCATGGTGCCGAGTCTGAAGCTATCTTGCCATATGACCAATACCTACACCGCTTTGCCGCTTATTTCCAGCAAGGCAATATGGAATCTAATGGTAAATGTGTCGACCGTGATGGCAACCCAATTGATTACCAAACGGGTCCAATTATTTGGGGCGAGCCGGGCACCAATGGTCAGCATGCATTCTATCAGCTGATCCACCAAGGCACGAAATTGATCCCATGTGACTTTATTGCACCGGCATTGAGCCACAACCCACTAAGCGATCACCATCCTAAATTGATGGCAAACTTTTTTGCTCAAACTGAAGCATTGGCCTTTGGTAAAACAAAAGAGCAAGTGGAAGCCGAGTTTTTGGCTGCCGGTAAAACATTAGAAGAAGTGGCAGAGCTTGTGCCATTTAAAGTGTTTGATGGTAACCGTCCAACTAACTCTATCTTAGTGAAGCAAGTAACACCTGCGGTACTAGGGTCGTTAATTGCACTGTATGAGCACAAGATTTTCACTCAAGGTGTTATTTGGAATATCTTCAGCTTTGATCAGTGGGGTGTTGAACTTGGTAAGCAGTTGGCAAATAACATCTTACCTGAGCTGAGTGACGATAAATCAATTGCAAGCCATGATAGTTCAACAAACGGTTTGATCAACGCGTTTAAACAGTGGCGCGCATAATTGGTCTATTTCATAGGGTATTGGAGTGATTTAACTATTACTTAATACTTCTATGTTAGCGAATAAAAAACGCCTCTAGGTTAACTCTAGTGGCGTTTTTTTATAGCTGGTATTTTCAGGCAATTAAGACAGGGCGATGACTTCACTTGCCTGTGGACCTTTCTGACCATCTGTTACGAGAAATTCGACATTTTGACCTTCTTGCAAGGTACGACGGCCTTGGGCTTGAATCGCACTAAAGTGAACGAATACATCTTTGCCATCGGCACCAGAAATAAAGCCAAAGCCTTTTTCATCGTTGAACCATTTTACGGTTCCAGTCAGTTTACTCATGTTACGATCTTTCCTTTGAATGTTATATTTCCTTGCTGGCCTTAGCCGGCTAGCAAAACGACGCTGTAAAGTGGGTCAAAACAATAGGTGTTTTGATGCTTATCCAGCATAGTCAGTCTAGATCGATTACATGACAGTTGGTAGTTTTTTGTCCGATAATTGTGGTAACTTCACATAAAAATCAAAGTGATAGAATTGCTAATAAGAGGCTGAAGATTCAGCCGAGCTTAGCCGGCTGAAGCTGGTGGGAGGCATAAAGTTAGCCGTCGAAGCAAATTTCGATAAAGGCTTTTCCGTATTCAGAATCAAAGGGCATGATTATAATTGCACCATCACATTTATGGGTGATGGTATGCCCTCTACCTGAAACAACAGCAGGGGTTGCCATTTCAAAGTCATACCCTTTCTCGGATAAAATACGTTTGGCGCCACCTGTGACCATATTGGTGATTTCACCCACCATATCTGTTACTTCTTCATTTACCCCATGTGGGCGTTCACCCAGCATGCGTTGCATGATTTCTAAGGCTAATCCCTCATCAAAAGTGATCGACATTGAGCCTTTAGTTTGTGGACCTATCATCCCAATTAAACCAGAAACATCGCCACGGGCAACTTCATCTTTTTTTAATCGAGGTTTTTGTGGAGCTAGCTCCATTGACGCCATCGTTTTGAGGACATTCAAAAGTGACGCTAAAAAAGGGTTTACGAATTCTGCTCGCATAATCTTATAACGACTGTCTTAAATTAAAAAACTTACTTGTTTTTACATTGCTGGCAAATACCATGGCTTTCTACAACGTGGTTCGATATTTCAAAACCCTGTTGTTCTGCTTTTTGGCTTAGTAATTTGGCCAACTCATCATCGTGGTATTCCTCTACCGTGCCACATCCATCACAAATAAGCAGCTGAGAGCAGTGATCAGCATGGCCAAGCAGACAGCAAGCTATATAGCTGTTTGTCGACTCAACTTTATGAACAAAACCCTGAGCGAGGAGAAAATCTAGAGCACGGTATACCGTCGGTGGTTTCGCTTGTGGCTCAGTTTCTCTGAGTAAATCGAGAAGCTCGTAAGCACTAATAGAGCTATGGTGCTTGATGATCAATCCAAGGACTTTAAGTCTTTGAGGTGTCAACCTTACTCCACGTTGCTCGCATATCTGCTGTGCTTTGACCAGCAGTTGCGTCTGATTTGACATATGACCTCAAAAAACAAGCGATAAGTACAGCATTCTAGCATATCCAAGGATAAACGTATCTTAGATATAGGCTTTCTGTCTTGTGATTAAGAAAAAATCGCGGTATCGATCACGCCTCATTTGATCAGAATAAGCTGCTATCAACGTTATAATTACTAAATGTACAGCTTTTATGAGCGATGGCTGCACTTCGTTGAACGCCGTTTTTGGTTTGGAATGAGCTTTTATCTAACCTGTTGTTATGATTGGGGTTTATTTGGTGTGCAGCTTTTGGGGTATTTGTGTTCGATAGCTTTAAAAGCTGTACGGTGAGTTTTTGGTTGTTATTTTTCACTTTAAAATTATGAGGTTACACTGCTTTTGTATTGCTGGTGACTTTTTGCAATTGGTTCGTCATAGTTATTTCAGTAATTACATTTATGTACAGCTTTTTTGTGATTTGTTTGCTCTTTGATTTTTTGGTTTTAGTTTGATTACTGGTAGGCCTACTAAGTTATTGATTTTGTAGTGGGGAAATCAACGTGTACAGCCTTTTGGGTTGTTATGTTACTAAAGCTGTTTTTTCTGTACACACGAGATTGTTATTAAGATTTCCAATTGATTTGTATGGGTTTTTTTGGTTTGAGCTTTATTCCGGCCATGTTCTTTTTAATTTTCATATGTTCTATTTATTAGCGATTCTAGAGCTGATTTACCTGCTGAGTATATTTTAGACTGTGTTTGGGATGGGGGCTGTAATAGGGTAGAATCCGCACTCTTTTCTGTTTGGGCGTTTTATCGTCTTTTGCTATTGAGCAAAACAGTATAAATACTGGTATGGTCATCAATACATGCCAGCGATGTAGGTAACAGTGGGTCAATAATGAGGTCTTCAGATGACAGATAGCGCAATGGTAGTAAATGAACAATCAACAATAGAAGTGGCAACAAAGGGTGATTACCCTTCATGCCGCTTTTCTGTTGCGCCAATGCTCGATTGGACTGATCGCCATTGCCGGTACTTTCATCGATTACTGAGCGACAATACGCAGCTCTATACTGAGATGGTTACAACTGGCGCCATTATCCATGGTAAGGCTGACTACTTAGCTTATAACGAAGAAGAGCACCCGCTGGTTTTGCAACTGGGCGGTTCGAACCCTGCAGATTTGGCAACATGTGCCAAGCTAGCCTATGAGCGTGGCTATGATGAAATTAATTTGAATGTAGGTTGCCCATCGGATCGCGTACAAAACGGTCGTTTTGGTGCGTGTTTAATGGGTGAAGCTGAACTGGTTGCACAATGTGTTTCAGCTATGCGTGAAGTCGCGGATACCCCTGTTAGTGTCAAAACGCGAATTGGTATTGATGAGCAAGATTCATATCAGTTTCTAACCGACTTTATTGCAACCGTCAGTGAAAAAAGCGGTTGCCAAGATTTTACTATTCACGCGCGAAAAGCATGGCTAAAGGGCTTAAGCCCAAAAGAAAACCGCGAAATTCCACCGCTTGATTACCCGCGTGTCTATCAATTAAAGCAAGACTTCCCCCATCTTACGATGGCGGTAAATGGTGGTGTTAAAACACTGGAAGAGATTGAAGCGCATCTGATGCACCTTGATGGTGTCATGGTGGGTCGCGAAGCTTACCAGAACCCATACTTGCTCGCAGAGATTGATCACCGTTTGTTTGGTTGTGATAAACCGATGAAAAAACGTCGTGAAATTGTAGAAGCGATGTACCCATATATTGAGCGTCAGCTAACGAATGGTGCGTACCTCGGTCATATTAGCCGCCATATGCTTGGTTTATTCCAAAGTATGCCTGGTGCACGTCAGTGGCGTCGCCACATCAGTGAAAATGCACATAAGCCTGGCGCTGGTATTGAGGTATTACAGCAAGCAATGGCGAAGATCCCCGCCCACTTGGATGTATAATTTCACCATAAGTTAGTCGGGTTGGCCAAATTCGTTGGTTAAATAGACCAAGCTAGTAAAAAGGCACTGAGTTTATTCTCATGTGCCTTTTTTAATGGTTGATTTTTAACAAGTTATTTTTATTTGTCGCATTGGTCTGAATTGTGCAAAGTACTTCTATATTGTTTACTGGTGAATTGCATGCTTTGGTAAGGAGTTAGATATGGTCGAACTATTATTCTTAATTGTATTTGCGGTTGTATTGTTTTTTTCTGGGATCAGTTTATTGGGGATGCTGCTCGCAATTGCTGCTGGTTTTGTCGTTATGGCGGTTGTCGGAATGATTGGCATAGTATTTAAGTTATTACCATGGCTGGTACTCATTGCGATCGTGATTTGGTTTTATCGTGAACGCAAAACCGAGCAACGCCATCGTGATAAATATTTTCGCTAATACTGTGCTATTAAATCGTTAGCGCTTGTATATGAAGGAAGATAGCGTTTTATCTTGAAAATCCTTGCACAGTGTACAAAATGCGGCTTTCTTGTACAGCTTCTGATATAGTCTTCGCCGTTTAAACATACTAATAATGAGCGGAGACTCGAAATGAAAAAATTAGCGCTTTCTGCTGTAGCAGCAGCTGTCGCCCTGTCAGCAGCACTACCTGCTCAGGCCGCAACTCTTTTAGGGGTAAAAGCAGGTGCTGACGCATGGTTTACCGATGCCAAAATCACTGATGATAATCTTTCGTCAGATAGCAATACCTCAGGTTCGTACTACATTGCGCTAGAACATTTTATCCCTCTGATCCCAAACTTTCGCCTACGTTACACCGATGTAGATAATGGTGATGTGTCTTTTGGTCAGACGGACTACACAGCGTACTATGAAATTCTAGATAACGATGCTGTGGCGTTTGATATCGGTCTAAGCATGGCTAAATTCAACGCTGGTAAATTTGGTTCTGAATCATTCAGCGAATGGCAGCCAAGCGTTTACGGTAATGTTGAAGTAGGCATCCCAATGACTTTTCTTTCTGTCTTTGGTGACCTTAACTATGGTAAATACGACAGCACCACGACCATTGATGGTCAGCTTGGTATGAAATGGTCTATTCCTTTGGTTGCCGCTGATCTAAACATCCGTGGTGGCTACCGTGTGATGGATTACGATTTTGACTTTGTTAAGCAAAACAACGGTGAGTTTAAAACCGATGGCTGGTTCTTAGGTGTTGAAATCGACATCTAATTAGGCTAATAACTGAACTTGATTCTCAAAGCCACGAAATATCGTGGCTTTTTTGTTGCCTGTTTCTCACTTTTTGTACCATTTTTAAAGGGGCAAGACGATCGGGAAGTGGCTTATGACATTAACTCAATTGCAGAACCTTTATACATCCAGTGATATTGTTGAAGCCGTGATCGAGCCATCGATCCAGGCGAATGGTTGGATCGTGGAATTTCGTCATCGTCGGGGCGGCTTTGTGCCTTTGACAGACGGTGCGGGTAGTGAAAAGTGCTATCACGATATAGATACAGCAACGGAGCGGGCGTTTGAGGTCGGCTTTCACCAAGTAAGAATTGCAGACACCTTCTAACTCCCCCTTATGAGGTGTGTCGTTTCTAAACTGGAGTCATTATGTACTCCAGTTTTGTCTTTTTTCTCCTCTAAATACCTTGATCTCATTGTGCCTATCCATACCAAAAGTTATAAAACATTCTTATCTATTCTTTCTTGTTATTTCATTCAGTAGCTAATCTAACCCGTACGCAATGTATAGGGATCGTCGTGTCATGTTACTAAAGGAACTCTCAGCTTTGGCCAGCCCGCTAAATGATCAGCAAATTGATCAACTTAAGCAGGCTACTACCGAGCTTTCGCCACAACAGATGGCGTGGATTAGTGGATATTTTTGGGGGCTAAGCCAAACTCAGACTTCTGATCAGCTTAAGCCTAATCAGCAACCTGTCGCTGCAGTCGCTTCTCGCCCTGCAGGTAAGTTAGTGATCATTTATGCATCACAAACCGGTAATGCTAAAGGGGTTGCACAGGCTCTTAAAGAAGAAGCCGATGCGGCGGGTGTGGCTGTTGAGTTGTTTGCTGCGAGTGATTACAAAGGCAAAAATCTCGCCAAAGAAAGCCATGTGATCATTGTGGCGTCAACGCATGGTGAGGGTGAAGCACCTGATGATGCCATTGAATTGCATGAATTTTTACAGTCAAAAAAGGCACCTAAGTTACCTAACTTGCAGTATGCCGTGATTGGTTTAGGCGATTCGAGTTATGAATTTTTCTGCCAAACAGCAAAAGACTTTGATACGTACCTTGCCAAGCTAGGTGCAACACCGATGCTTGAGCGCTTAGATTGTGATGTTGACTATGATGCATCTGCGGCCGAATGGCGCATTAAAGCGTTAGACAAAGTTTCAGAGACAATCGGTGGCAATGAAGCCGAAGTGGTTCAGCTACCTGTTGGTCAGGCAGCGGCATCGACGTATAGCAAGCAGAAGCCTTATGAAGCGAGCTTGTTGGTCAGCCAAAAAATCACAGGACGACGTTCTGGTAAAGATGTGCGCCATGTTGAAATCGACCTTGAAGGTTCTGGTCTAACGTATCAACCCGGCGATGCACTAGGTGTTTGGTATGACAACGATCCAATACTTGCTCAAGCGCTGGTTGCCAAAGTAGGTTTAACGGGTGAAGAGTCTGTTGAGGTTGATGGCGTAGCAACACCACTGTTGCAGGCATTAATTACCAGTTATGAAATCACTGCGGCGAATCCACAGTTGGTGACTCGTTTTGCCGAAATCTCAGGTAGTAAAAAGCTAGAAAAACTAGTGGCTGACAAAGAGAAGCTACGTGAATATTCCGCAAATACTCAGATCATTGATGTGTTGGGGGAAAAGAAAACTCAGCTAAATGTTGAGCAACTAACTGGCTTGCTAAGACGTTTGACTCCACGATTATATTCTATTGCATCGAGCCAAGAAGAAGTGGGTGAGGAAGTGCACTTAACTGTCGGTCTGGTGGAGTATGAGAAAGGCAGTGAACCTCGTCAAGGCGGCGCATCGAGCTATTTATCTCACCGCTTAGAAGAAGGTGATAGCGTGAAGGTGTTTGTTGAAGATAACAAGCATTTTAAATTGCCAGAAGATGATACGACTCCTGTGATAATGATTGGCCCTGGTACCGGAATCGCTCCATTCCGTGCTTTTGTCCAAGAGCGCGAAAACCGAGATGCAACAGGAAAGAACTGGCTATTTTTTGGTGATCGAACCTTCACCGAAGATTTCCTTTATCAGGTTGAATGGCAGAAATACTTAAAATCAGGCGTGTTAAATCAGCTCGATGTTGCATTTAGCCGCGATCAAAAAGAAAAAGTTTATGTGCAACATCGCTTATTAAAGCAGGCAACAGATGTGTGGCAATGGCTACAAGATGGCGCACATATATATGTTTGTGGTGATGCTAATCGAATGGCTAAAGATGTGCACGATGCACTGCTCACCATTGCAGAAAAGCAAGGGCAATACAGCCGTGAGCAAGCAGAGCAATACTTCAACGATCTACGTAAGAGCAAGCGTTATCAAAAGGATGTGTACTAATGAGCGAACAGAAACTATCAGATAACGAACGCCTTAAACGCGAAAGTAACTTTTTACGTGGTTCGATTGTTGAGGATCTAAGCGATAAAATTACCGGTGGATTTACGGCAGATAATTTTCAGTTAATCCGCTTTCACGGCATGTACCAGCAGGATGACCGTGATATTCGTGCTGAACGAGCGAAACAGAAGTTAGAGCCGTTACATAATGTCATGCTTCGTGCGCGTATGCCGGGTGGGGTGATCACCCCAACCCAATGGTTGGCTATCGATAAGTTTGCCGAAGAACATACCATGTATGGCAGCATTAGGTTGACCACTCGGCAGACATTTCAGTTTCATGGGGTGCTTAAGCCAAACGTGAAATTGATGCACCAAACATTAAACAGCATTGGTATCGACTCTATTGCGACGGCTGGTGATGTAAATCGCAATGTATTATGTACAACGAACCCTGTTGAATCTGAATTGCACCAAGAAGCTTATGAATGGGCGAAGAAGATCAGTGAACACCTACTGCCAAAAACACGTGCTTATGCTGAAATTTGGCTTGATGGTGAGAAGTTAGAAAGTACTGACGAAGAACCGATTTTAGGCAGTACTTACTTACCGCGTAAATTTAAAACGACGGTAGTCATCCCCCCACAAAATGATGTTGACGTTCACGCTAACGACTTGAATTTTATTGCCATTGCGGAAGATGGCAAGTTAGTTGGCTTCAATGTTTTGGTTGGTGGTGGTCTTGCGATGACCCACGGTGATAAGTCGACTTATCCACGTCGTGCCGATGACTTTGGTTTTGTGCCGCTTGCGAACACGTTAGATGTCGCCGCAGCCGTCGTCACTACCCAGCGTGACTGGGGTAATCGTTCAAACCGTAAAAATGCTAAAACCAAATACACGCTTGATCGTGTTGGTAGCGACGTTTTCAAAGCAGAAGTTGAAAAGCGTGCCGGTATTAAGTTTGAGTCGAGCCGCCCTTATGAGTTTACTGATCGTGGCGATCGTATTGGCTGGGTTGATGGGATCGATGGTAAGCACCATTTAGCGTTATTTATTGAAAATGGTCGCCTACTGGATTATCCCGATAAGCCTCTAAAAACAGGTATGGCAGAAATTGCAAAGGTGCATACTGGCGATTTTAGGATGACGGCAAATCAGAACATTATTATTGCAGGTGTTAACAGTGATGATAAAGCGACGATCGAAAAGATCGCGCGTGATCACGGTTTGATTGATGATGGTGTGTCTGAGCAGCGAAAGAATTCCATGGCATGTGTATCGTTACCAACTTGCCCACTTGCAATGGCCGAAGCTGAGCGATTCTTACCTGATTTTGTTACTGATATTGAACAACGTTTGGTTAAGCATGGTTTAGCCGCTGAGGAAAATATCATAGTACGCGTTACTGGTTGCCCGAATGGTTGTGGCCGAGCGATGTTGGCAGAAGTAGGGTTGGTTGGTAAGGCGCCTGGTCGTTATAACTTGCACTTGGGGGGTAACCGTAACGGCACCCGTATTCCTAAGATGTATAGAGAAAACATTACTGTGGCCGAGATACTGTCAGAAATTGATAGCTTAATTGGACGCTGGTCGAACGAGCGAGAAGTTGGTGAATATTTTGGGGATTTCACCGTTCGTGCCGGCATTATTGAACCAGTATTGGTTTCTAAGAGAGATTTTTATGCTTAAAGAGCCGCTTGCGACGTTATTAGCGCAAAATAAAGTTGAGCAGATTTTACAGTTGGCTCAAATTAATGCTGAGCTTGAAGTGATGTCGGCACAAGCGCGTATTCGTTGGGCTCTTGAAAACTTGCCGGGACAGTTTGCTCTAGCATCAAGTTTTGGCATCCAGTCGGCTGTTATGCTGCATATGGTGACGAAAGAGAAAGCAAATGTGCCTGTTATATTGACAGATACGGGTTACCTTTTTCCCGAAACTTACCAGTTTATTGACCTATTAACTAATCAGTTATCGCTTAATTTGCATGTATACCGGGCAGAATTAAGCCCTGAATGGCAAGAAGCGCGCTATGGCCGACTTTGGGAGCAAGGGCTTACTGGTATTAAGCAGTATAATCGACTCAATAAAGTTGAACCGATGAGGCGTGCATTCGATGAGCTTGCAGTTGAAACATGGTTTTCAGGTTTGCGCCGAGAGCAGTCAGAAAGCCGGGCTACGTTGCCAGTACTCGCGATTCAAAATGGTCAATTTAAATTTTTACCATTGATAGATTGGAGTAACGAGCAGATAGATGCTTACTTAGTCGCTCATGGCTTACCTTACCATCCACTAAAAGAGTTGGGCTATTTATCGGTGGGAGACATTCATACCACTAAGAAATGGGAGCCAGGGATGACAGAAGAAGAAACACGGTTCTTTGGTCTGAAGCGAGAGTGTGGTTTACATGAAAGTGATGCCGAGTCGGACGGTTCTGGGATCTAGTCTTTCCTACTTTGCGAGGCCTTAAAGTAAAACGCCTTATCATTTATTGATAAGGCGTTTTTTATTGATAGATAGTTGATGCTGTAATGCCATAAATTCACAGAGTGATGACAGATGACCTTGATTCATACGCTACATTTCTGCGAAAAAATGAACCTACTGAGGTATGGGGTCGTTATGTACCTACCAGTATCGGTGAAAGCCTTAATTGGTTGTGGGGTTCCACACATTACCAAGGCTTTCCATCAGGCCTGCACTTGCTCCTTGATCGCCAAGAAATTGCATAACAACAGGAATGAATTGGCTAACCATACTGGCATCCATGCCCAGCGCACCAAACACTTGATTGATGGTGTCCATATTGCCAAGTAAGCTACCCATACCTGGGGGTAAGCTATCTGCAAGCGCATCAGCTCCAGGGATTATTTTGGCTAATTCAGAAGCTTGATCTCCGCTAAGTTGGCTTGATGCAATTGAAAGTAGAGCTCCTGCACCACCAGTTGCTTGCTCTGGACTAACGCCAAGTTGGCTGCTGAGTAGATCGGTTAATGGATTATTTGCTTTAGTTTCGGCTGGGGTCTCATCATCTCCCCCGAAGAGATCCGATAAACTGAATGCTGCACTGGTTGCTGGCATTGCCAGTAACGTGACGAGTGTGGTTGTGAGTAGAAAGCGCTGACGCCAGGGTGATGAGTTTGCCATCAAAATCCTCCTTGAATGATATAGAGCAATAAGGCTTGCTATATATTCAGTCTAGTTAGGAATGCGGCGTAGATGCCAAAAGAATAACAAAAACACAAAAAAATTAGAAAGCTGTCGCGATGGTGTTGGTAAGATGGCTGGGAGAGAGAACAAAAAACGGTGCCGAAGCACCGTTTTTACCGATAATCGCAATACGATTAAAGGATGTCTAGTAGTTCAACTTCGAATACTAGAGCAGCATATGGAGGGATTGCAGCACCTGCGCCGCGCTCGCCGTATGCTAGGTCTTGTGGGATGTAAAGCTTCCACTTAGAGCCAACAGGCATCATTTGTAGAGCTTCAACCCAACCTGCGATAACGCCAGTTACTGGGAACTCAGCAGGTTGACCACGAGATACAGAGCTGTCGAAAACAGTACCGTCTGTTAGTTCGCCGTGGTAGTGAACACGTACTTGCTTGTCTGAAGATGGAATTTCACCGTTACCTTCAACAAGAACTTCGTACTGTAGACCAGATTCAGTTACAGTTACTTCAGAGCGTAGTGCATTGTCTTTTAGAAATGCTTCGCCGTCAGCTGATGCCGCTTGAGCTTGTTCTTGACGAGCTGCTTCTGCGCGAGTGTGTAGATCGCGAAGTGCGTTGTTGATGTCGTCAACTTCGATTTCAGGCATGTCGCCAGTTAGAGAAGTCGCGATACCTTTTGCGATAGCAGCAACGTTAAGGCCTTCAAGACCGCTTTGTGCTAGCTGTTGGCCCATTTGTAGACCGATACCGTAGCTTGCTTTAGTTTCAACTGTATCTAGTTTAACGTCAGACATGTGTCATCTCTTAATTAGAGTAAATAAAGCAGGAAGGATAACAGTTTCACCCCCTTAGGGTAAACTTTTGTGGCAAGATGTTGTTTGATTGCGTGAGTAGGAAAGCGCTGGAGTGTATTTATGGGACAGGCCAAACGCCGTTTAAAGAAAAAAAGAGAATTTACGTTTCCTCGTCTTACCTTTGATAAGGCGACGTTGAAACAGGTCGGATCTAATTTACGCGTAAAACTGGCACCACTTGAATCTAAATGGCGTCAGTTACCAAAGTTGCACCGCCGTGCTCTGACGGTATTGATCCCTGTCATGGGGCTCCTTATGCTGTTACCAGCGAGCCCTCCTTTACCGAGTGGGGCGACAAGCGATACGGTTCGACGTGAACTGGTACTCGATCTTAGTGGAAACCAGCAACCTGAAGTGAATGTTGTTGAGGTTGGAGAACGTCCGGAACCAATCTCCCCGTCACGATCAGTGCAACAGCCGAAGCAAGAAGTGGTTAAGCAGGCACCTGCACAGCCCCAGCGTACTGAGTGGGAACAAGTTAAGGTGCAAAAAGGTGAGACTCTCGCCAATATTTTCCGTAAAAATGCATTACCGCTGACCGATCTTTACGCCGTTGCTGCGATTGAAGGTGATGATAAGCCGCTAAGTCGAGTAAAGGCGGGACAGCTGTTACGTTATAAGCAAACGGCGAAAGGTAATTTAGATGCATTGCAAATCGAAGGGCGTAATGGTGAGCCTGTGATGTTCTTCCGTCGTTCAGATGGCAGCTTTGCTCGAAGCCAATAATTTAGCTAATAGCTGATTAAAAAAAGCCACATTACGTGGCTTTTTTTATGCCTGTTTTTGTGAAGAAATACGCTTAGTGAGTCGCATATCTATATGAGGGATCCCGTCTTCAAGGTATTCCTCGGAGCAGGCCGTAAACCCGTAACGCTGATAATAATGCTGTAGGTGCGATTGAGCGCCAATCTCTATACTGTGCTCAGGCCAGTGCTTTTCTGCTTCAATAAGCCCTTGCTCTAAAAGTTGGTAGCCAATGCCGTTTCCTCGCGCAGAGGGAGAGGTAAGCACCCGTCCGATACTGACATCTGCATAGGTGATCCCGGGGGGAAGTAAGCGTAGGTATGCGAGCAACTCACCTTGTTGATAACCCAGTAAGTGATAAGTACCTGCATGGCAGTCATGATTATCAATATCAGGATAGACACAGTTTTGCTCAACAACGAATACATCGGAACGAAGCTTGAGTAGTTGATATAGCTGGTGGGTGTTAAGTTGCTCAAACGTGAGGCATTGCCATTGCATTGAACTCTCCTGAACTGAAGTAGTGTGAATTAGTCATGCAAGAGTAAGTATTTAAATTGCCTTCTGCATTAACAAAAGGCAAGAGTAAATATTATTCGTTGTTTTCATCGAGGGTTTGGCGCTTTTTGATACGACTCAAACTGGTAGAGGTGACTCCTAGGTATGACGCGATTTGGTAGTCGGCGAGTCGCTCAATCAGTTCCGGAAAGCTATTGGTGAACAATGCGAATCGCTCTTCTGGGCTATGGGTCAGCATAAACCGCTCTTTGTGTTCTTTAAATTGTAATTGACGTTCAAGTAGGTTGAGGTAGAGGGTTTCTCGATGACACCGCCATTGCTCAACAAGCTCAATGGGTAAGGCAACAAGCTTACTGGCACTTAATGTTTCAAGTAAAAAAGGAGAGGGCGTATTGGTGAGTAGGCTTTCAAAACCAATTAATACATCCTGATCCCAATAGAATTCTTTGCTAAATTGTTTACCTTCAGGCGTGAGGTAACAAGCGTGGCAAATACCCTCAAGCAAAAAGTAGCAATATTCGGGTTGTTCACCTTGATTGAGTAAAATATGCCGAGTGGGTAATTCTAGCTGTTCAGCCGCAGCGAGTGCTTGCTCGATAAGAGGTTCTGTCGCACCGTGCTGATGCAAAAATGTTGCGAGTTCAGATTTCATAACATTGTGATTGGTTGCCTGACGTTACTAAGAGCATATCAAAAAAATACCGCAGCTGATGCTGCGGTATCTGTTTCTACATTCAAGATAGCTGAAGTGAATTACTTCTGAAGATCAATACGGTAAATGGCAAAGCCGACTTTATCCGTTGTGACTTTTTCCATTGGGTATTGTGCCTTCTCTTTTATAAAGGCAGCAGCTTTTTCACTTGGCGAGGTTTCGAAAGTGATGTTTAACTGCTTATCACTCTTCAATGGAGCAAAACGCCAGTTGTTATCAGCGCTTGGTACTACTTGGCCTTCTTCTTTGCTTATACGTGTAATGTAATCGGCAACAACGGTACGGTTTTCATCTGGTGATGCGAAGGCAATAAAGTCTTCACCGGTTCCTGGGAATTTACCGCTGTAAGCACGGTAGTTGTTGGTTGCTACGATAAAAGGTTGATCGTCTGTAACGGGTTTACCATTGAATGTGAGATCTTGGATTCGCTCAGCTTTATCATTAATTAGCTTACAATCACCATCAAAACGAGCGGGTTGTGACACATCAATGTTGTAATTCACACCATCAATAACGTCGAAGTTATAGGTACGGAAACCATCCCAGTTGATTAGGCCTTGTTGTTCAGTGCTGTTTAGATCAATTTGATTGAATTGACCCGCAGAGCATTCCAACCAGTTCTTCACGTCTTTACCTGTGACTTTCATTGCCACAAGGGTATTTGGGTAAAGGTACAGATCCGCGGCATTACGGAAGGTTAACTGTCCAGACTCTACCTCGGTAAAGTTTGTCGGATCGTTACCACGACCACCTGCTTTAAATGGGGCGGCAGCCGATAGAACAGGTATACCATCAAGATCGGGATCGCCTTGAATGAAGCGTTCAACGTAATCTTTTTGTGCAAGGCTAACAATTTGCACTGTTGGATCATCTTGTACTAGCGCTAGGAAGCTATACATTACATCGCTGGCTTTACCTAGTGGTTGATTCACAAATTCACGTGTGCCTTTGTGATCGGCTTGTACGGCTGCAACCATTTTCTCGTCAGCGTCGACTAAAGATTTGTTATTTTCAACATCAAATATCGGACGAGCTTCGGTTTGCGCGCTTGTTACCGTCCATTCATCACCGTTTTGTTTTAGAACAAGATCCATTACCCCTAGGTGATCGCCCCAGCGGCCTGGCATTACTGCTGGGATACCATTGATTGTGCCTTTTTCTACGTCAGTATTGGGCAGATTGGCAAAGCTCTGGCTCGGGAATACTGCATGTGAATGACCAAAGGCGATAGCGTCAATGCCGTCTACTTCCGTGAGGTAATACACTGAGTTTTCAGCCATTGCTTTATATGGATCCGTGGAGATTCCGGAGTGCGGGATAGCAACAATGATATCAGCACCTTCGGCTTTCATTTGAGGAACGTATTTTTCAGCTGACTTTTTAATGTCTTCTGCTTTTACTTTTCCTTCAAGGTGCTTCTTATCCCAGATTAATATTTGAGGTGGAACGAAGCCGATGTAGCCCACTTTAACTTCGTGTTCTGCACCATCGGTGTCTTTAAAGATGTGCGTTTTGACCAGGTATGGCTTAAATAGTGATTTCCCTGTTTTGGCATCGTAAACATTCGAGTTGATATAAGGGAAGTTTGCCCCTGCAATGGCCTTGTCTAAAAACTCTAACCCATAGTTGAACTCATGGTTGCCGATGTTACCTGCATCATAACCAAGTTGGTTCATGGCTTTATATACGGGATGGATATCGCCACTTTCAAGCCCTTTGGCTGCCATGTAGTCACCCATAGGGCTACCTTGGATCAAATCACCATTATCAACCAAGATGCTATTAATGACCTCAGATTGTGCTTGCTTTACTAGGGTCGCAGTTCGTACCAAGCCAGTTTTCAGTGTTGGCTTATCTTTGTAGTAATCGTAATCCATGACATTAGTATGAATGTCAGTGGTTTCAAGAATACGAAGCTTAATGGTGTCTGCAGTTGCTGGGCCCGCGATGGCTAGCATGCCGCCCAAAATCGCTAGCGATAATGGCTTGGCTGATAACGTCATGTTTTTCTCCACGTTGATAGATACAGGAAGTGTGCATAAGGTAACAAAAATGCGATGTTTGTTACGCATTATATTGATTTTAGTGTGCTTGGACTCTCGTTTTTTTGCTTTTAAAGATGTGGGTTTGTGCAGCTTGTCTCTTTTCTATACTGGTCGCTATTGTTCATAAAGGTAGACGAAAAAAGCATAACTTAAGTGAAATGGGTCTATCTAAGCGGCGTTGAGTTGAGTGTTATCGTGAAAAAGAGCTTTTTTTAACTCAAATCAGGCCGTTTTTTGTGAAGTATGAGAAATTGAAACAAAAAACATCATCCAGACAAACTTTTTGGAATAAAAAATGAAGTTTTAGAATTTCAGGTAATATTCCCTCGCCACTATAGTTCATCCATTACGGAATTGTAGGTGCACTGATAAATGGAATATTTGCCAATATTTGCAGACTTAAAGCGACGCCCATGCTTGGTTGTTGGCGGGAATGATATCGCTTGGCGTAAAACTCGAATGTTGTTAAATGCTGGTGCCGATGTCAGGGTGATTGCAGACAGCTTTTCGCCTGAATTTCAACTCGCAATAGATGATGCGCGAGTGACGTTTATTGGCACTGAATTCTCACCTACCGATCTTGATGGCATCTTTCTAGCAATTGCCGCGACAGAACGTAAAGCGATTAATGCATTGGTGTATCAATCTGCTAACCAGCGTCAAGTGTTGGTGAATGTCGTTGATGATACGCAGCGTTGTAGCTTCATCGTACCTTCTATTATTGATCGCTCTCCTATTATTGTTGCGGTTTCATCGTCAGGTAAAGCGCCAGTTTTGGCTCGCTTGGTTAGAGAGCAGCTTGAAGCTTTATTGCCTCAACACCTAGGCAAGATGGCAACAATTGCAGGCAACTTTCGTGCTCGTCTAGCATCCAAAATCACTTCTTTCTCCGCTCGCCGTCGTTTCTGGGAGCAAGCTTTCTCTGGTCGTTTTGCATCATTAGTTGCCTCTGGACAGGAACTGGCTGCCAGGCAAGAGTTAGAGCAATTATCTAATGGTGTGGAAAACACTGGGGAAGTCGCGTTAATTGGTGCAGGCCCTGGTGATGCAGGCTTATTAACATTAAGAGCATTACAGCTGATGCAGCAAGCTGATGTGGTGCTATATGACTATTTAGTGTCTGACGATGTGATGGCTTTAGTTCGACGTGATGCTGAATTAGTGTGCGTCGGGAAAAAAGCAGGCTTTCATAGTGTCCCCCAAGAGCAAACTAATAAGCTGATTGTGCAATATGCATCGCAAGGTAAGCGTGTTGTGCGTTTAAAAGGGGGTGACCCATTCGTATTTGGACGTGGTGGTGAAGAACTTGAAGTGTTGTTCGATGAAGGAATTCCTTTTCAAGTCGTGCCGGGTATCACTGCCGCTGCTGGGGCGACTGCTTATGCTGGTATCCCACTCACGCATCGTGATTATGCTCAGACAGCAATGTTTATTACGGGGCACCTAAAACCTGATGGCAGCGCGCTGGACTGGTCGACTCTCGCACGAGGCAACCAAACGCTCGTTATTTATATGGGGTTGATGAATTCTTCAGAGATTCAACTACAGTTGATTACACATGGACGTGCAGAGAGCACGCCTATCGCTATCATTGAACGTGGTAGTCAGCCTTCTCAGAAAGTATTCAAAGGCCAGCTCCATGAACTGGCAGAATTAGCACAACAAGCCTCTTCTCCTTCATTAATTGTTGTGGGTGAGGTTGTCACTCTTTCAGAAAAACTACATTGGTTCGGACAACAGGAACAGCATTTGCATAACAGTACTGATAAACAGTCTGTCGTGAAGCTGGCTTAGTATGGAGAGAATAATGGACCCGAAACGACTAACCCACCTAAAGCAACTTGAAGCAGAAAGTATTCATATTATCCGTGAAGTTGCCGCGGAGTTTGATAACCCTGTGATGATGTACTCAATTGGTAAAGACTCCTCGGTGATGCTGCACTTAGCACGCAAGGCGTTTTACCCGGGAAAAATTCCTTTTCCATTGTTACATGTCGATACGGATTGGAAATTTCGCGAAATGATTGAATTTCGTGATCGAGCAGCAGAGAAATATGGCTTTGATTTACTAGTACATAAAAATCCCGAAGGGTTAGCGATGGGGATTAGCCCATTTAAACATGGTTCATCCAAGCATACCGATATCATGAAAACACAAGGACTAAAGCAAGCATTGGATCATTATGGTTTTGATGCTGCGTTTGGTGGTGCTCGGCGTGATGAAGAGAAATCCCGAGCGAAAGAGCGTGTCTATTCATTCCGCGACCAAAACCATACTTGGGATCCTAAGAATCAACGACCTGAACTTTGGAAAACGTATAACGGCCAAATAAATAAAGGTGAAAGCATTCGTGTTTTCCCGCTTTCGAATTGGACGGAGTTAGATATTTGGCAATACATCTACCTTGAAGAGATTGATATCGTACCTCTTTATTTATCTGACGTACGTCCAGTGGTCGATCGTGATGGCATGTTGATAATGGTTGACGATGAACGAATGGAGCTTAAGCCAGGTGAAAAAATTGAACACAAGAGTGTCCGTTTTCGCACCTTAGGCTGTTATCCACTGACTGGTGCGATTGAATCTGAAGCCAACACCCTTACAGGGATCATTGAAGAGATGTTAGTCGCGACATCCAGTGAGCGTCAGGGACGAGCGATAGATCACGACCAGTCGGGTTCAATGGAGCTTAAAAAACGTCAGGGATACTTCTAAGGAGAGAAATATGAACAGTGCAATTGAACAGCAAGTGGCTGAGTTAGGTATAGAAGGCTACCTTGACCAGCATCAACATAAGTCCCTATTACGTTTTTTAACGTGCGGCTCGGTCGATGATGGTAAAAGTACATTGATTGGTCGTTTGCTGCATGACTCCCAACAAATTTATGAAGATCAGTTAGCTGCGATACATGCCGATAGCCAAAAAGTGGGAACAACGGGTGATAAGCCAGATCTTGCTTTGTTAGTTGATGGGCTACAGGCTGAACGAGAGCAAGGTATTACTATTGATGTGGCTTATCGTTATTTTTCGACTAAGCAGCGTAAATTTATTATTGCTGATACCCCAGGGCATGAACAGTACACTCGGAATATGGCAACAGGTGCATCAACGTGTGATGTTGCTGTTATCTTAATCGATGCGAGAAAAGGGGTACTCGACCAGACTCGTCGACATTCTTTCATCGCGAGTTTGTTAGGGATCCGCCACTTTATTGTAGCAATCAATAAAATGGATTTAGTAGGGTTTGAGCAAGAGCGGTTTGAAACGATCCGCGATGAGTACCTTGCCTTTGCTGAGAAGTTAAACCCTTCACTAGATATTAAACTGGTGCCTCTTTCGGCATTAGATGGTGATAACGTCGTTGATATGAGTGAGCAGACACCTTGGTACCATGGTGAGTCATTACTGTCATTATTAGAATCAGTCGATATTAGCCATGATAAACAAGGTGGTGACTTCCGTTTACCTGTGCAGTATGTCAACCGACCAAATCTCGATTTCAGAGGGTTTGCTGGCACGATTGCGTCAGGTGCCATTAATGTCGGAGATACCATCACGGCTTTGCCTTCAGGTAAGTCTTCTAACGTTGAGCGTATTGTGACATTCGATGGTGATCTACCAACGGCGTTTGCAGGCCAGGCTATTACTTTAACCCTTACTGATGAAATTGATGTTAGCCGCGGTGATACCTTAGTCGCAGGCGATGCTACGGTACCATTAAGTAATCAATTACTCGCTGATATTGTATGGATGGCAGAGGCACCATTAGAGGTTGGTCGTCAATATGATATTAAGGTAGCGGGTAAGAAGACTGTCGGTAGTGTGCAGGCAATCCGACACCAAGTCGATATCAATAATTTAGAGACGTTCAAAGTTGATAGCCTCCCATTGAATGGTATTGGACTTTGCGAGGTTGCACTTACAGAAAATATTGCTGTTGATTCATACCAAGATTGCCCTGATACCGGGGGTTTTATTGTTATCGATAGACTGAGTAATGTCACCGTTGGGGCTGGGATGATCCGAGAGGCATTGGCAGCAGAGCAACCAATAGCACAAGAACCAACAGCTTCTTTTGAAGTTGAACTCAATGCACTCATCCGGAAGCATTTCCCTCATTGGGAAGCGAAGGATGTCAGTAAGTTGCTAGGGTAGATATGATGGAATGGGAACAAGGAATGGTTCTTGCCATGTTAATGGTGATCATAACCTGTTTAATTACAACAAAAATTAAAGCGCCATATTTATTTGCTGGTGCTGCATTTGTTGGATTTCAGGTTGGAATGATTGATTTGCCGACTTTAGCCGGTAACTTCACGAATTCATCACTATTGACGTTAGTGCTACTAATCCTTGTTTCTATTGCCTTAGAAAAGACACGCTTGATTAGTTGGGTAGGAAGACAGATTTCGCAAGGAGGACAGTCAACGGTGGTTGCTAAGTTAGGGCTATCAACCGCTTTTCTATCGTCATTTACGAATAACACCGCTGTTGTTGTGTCATTGATTGGTGCGATTAAGCGTAATCAAAGGCATGCGCCCTCACGTCTACTTATTCCTTTATCTTATGCTGCAATTCTAGGTGGTACGCTGACATTAATTGGTACCTCAACCAACCTGATCATCAACAGCTTTGTTGAAGATGCGGGTTTACCAAGCCTAGGCTTTTTTGCGCCAACGACCATTGGCTTAGCTGTATTGGTGATTGGTCTACTTATTTTAATCCCACTAAGCTACCTATTGCCTGTTTATGATGATAGTAGCCAAGATGACTTGCCGTATTTTCTTGAAGCTAAAGTTGAAGTTGGCTCTACATTGGTAGGAAAAACGATTGCAGAGAATGGATTGAGAGCCCTACGCCGCCTGTTTTTGGCTGAAGTGATTCGTGATGGACAAACAATTGCTCCTGTTTGCCCTGACACCCAGTTAATTGCTGGTGATAGATTATTATTTTGTGGGGATGTTGAAAGCGTTACAACGCTTCAAGAAATTAACGGATTGACGCTGTTTGGCCAACATCACTTGAATGGTCAGTCCATGCTAGAAGTTATTGTTAGTCAGTCTGCAGGTATTAGAGGCCAGACATTAAAAAATGTGAAATTTAGAGAACGTTTTGATGCCGTTGTTGTTGCGATAAGACGAGGACATGAACGACTAGCTGGTGGCTTGGGGAACATCGAACTGCACGCGGGAGATACACTTGTTATTGTTCCTGGCAAAGAATTCAATCAGAAAAAACAGCAATTAAATAGAGAATTTGTACTTGTTAATGGTCTTGATTCAAGTGCAAAGCTTGATCGTTGTAAAAGCATGGCTGTGCTGCTGGGCTTTGCGGCAGTTATCGTAGGTTCATTGTTTGAGCTATTTCCAATTATAAAAGGTTTAGCTGCTTATTTATTACTTTTAATTTTCACTGGAACTATTTCTTTTGCCGAATTAAGGCGACGCTTTCCTGTTGATATCGTTGTTATCGTTGGTTCTGCATTGAGCCTTGCTCAATTAATGCTATCAAGCGGTTTGTCAGCGCGGATGGGGGAAATGCTAATGACCTCATTTAATGGATTAGGTATATACGGTGCACTGGTTGCAGTTTACTTCTTAACCTTAGTTTTGACAGAGCTGGTCACTAATAATGCAGCAGCGGCACTTTCCTTTCCTATCGCTTATAGCTTAGCAATTAGTTATGGCGTAGATCCTATGCCATTTATTATGGCTATTTTGTTTGGAGCAAGTGCTAGTTTTATATCACCTTATGGTTATCAAACAAACCTGCTTGTGTACAGCGTAGGCAATTATAAGTTGAAAGATTACCTAAGAGTTGGGCTCCCTATATCGTGTGTCTATTCAATGGTTGTTCTTACTTTGATCCCAATGTTATTTCCTTTTTAAATATTGATACAAATGGAGTTGATTATGTCCTCGGTTGTTGAGCCTAAGCAGAGTGAAAACGTTGTTTGGCATTCTTATTTGGTTGATAAAGGTTTTAGGTCTGAACAGAAAAAACAGCAACCTTGTGTTTTGTGGTTTACAGGCTTAAGTGGCGCTGGTAAATCGACGGTTGCGGGGGCACTAGAATCACGTTTATCGCAGTTGGGTTACCATACGTACCTGCTTGACGGTGACAATGTACGTCATGGTCTTTGTCAAGATCTTGGCTTCTCTGCCGAGGACCGACGTGAGAATATTCGTCGAATTGGTGAAGTGGCGAAGTTAATGACAGATGCTGGCCTTATTGTACTTAGTGCATTTATTTCACCTCATCGACAAGAAAGAAAACTGGTACGCGATATGCTGCCTTCTGAAGAGTTTATAGAGGTCTTTGTTGATACGCCTTTAGAGGAATGCGAAAAACGGGATCCTAAAGGATTGTATAAGAAAGCACGGGCGGGCGAGATCAAGCACTTTACAGGTATTGATTCTGAATATGAGAAGCCAGTTAACCCCGAGATCCACTTGTCAGCAGGAAGTGCAACCATTGATGAGTTAGTCTCGCAGTGTTTAGGTGCTATGAAAGAACAGGGTATTATTCGTTAATCGAAAGGGTGAGGTATTAATGAGTTGCTTGAATCAATAAACTTAGTTACTTCACAAGCTGGTGGCGTGAGCATGAATAACTAACGTGTCTATAATAGGCTATCGACCTGATAGCATTCGTTGATTCAAGTTGGCACCTCGTCAAGCTGTTACCTTATTGCCGAAAGCGTTATCGCTGAGTGGCGCTCTCAGTTGTGGCTCTAACTTACAACCACGGTTGATCCTTCTATATAGTGATTTGGATAAACACGCTTGCGGCAATGCTATTTATAAGCTTGTCGCATATTTTGTTCACTTCATCTCATTATCTTGTCTATTCTTATGAATCAAAGCTGAAAATAACCCTCATAATTGCTTTAGATTATCTTCAACGTGCCTTTTTTGTGGTTTTTATGGCTTTTATGCTGTAATTGTCTGCAGTCGGTAATAAATCACAATAAAAGTATTGCCTCAAGCGAGGGGTTCTCTATAATGCCGCCACACCAGCAGATACTCTGGCTTTAGTAAGTTATTTACAAGCTGTGTATAACTTGTTGGTTAATCGGTTCTATGACTTTTGAATTGAAAATTAGCTTGACTCAGCTTTTTAAATGTTTAGTATTGCCGCTCTCGTTTAAATGTAATGCCTAATGTGTTGAAAAACACACTTTACTTTATTCGGGTCTTGTCAAATAAGGGTTTTGAAAAAAACATTTCAAAATTTTGTTGACATAAAAGGTTTGCAGTGTAAGATGTGCAACCTCGACCAGCACGGTGTGCTGAGTCAATGTTCTTTAACAATTTGACCATGCAATCTGTGTGGGCACTCGTGAAAAAGTTAAGTCAAAAGATTTATCAATGAACTGAGTGACCAATACAAGGTGACGCTATYTCTTGTAGATAACGAAACTTTGGCACAGTCAATTCGAATGTCATGACTAGCTTCTAGTTATTGATGTTCAATCAGTATTCGTTGAGCCGGTCGAGAGACCACAAAAATTCTAATTGAAGAGTTTGATCATGGCTCAGATTGAACGCTGGCGGCAGGCCTAACACATGCAAGTCGAGCGGCAGCGACAACAACAATCCTTCGGGGGCGTTGTTGGGCGGCGAGCGGCGGACGGGTGAGT
>NZ_JAKJSJ010000049.1:0-52888 GCF_050336715.1 Photobacterium makurazakiensis | reverse complement strand
CAAATATACATACTCCATCTATCTATCAAAGAAATAACGAATCCCACAAAGATCAAATTTGTGATGAAGATCAAATAAAATTTGATTTATTCACGAGAGATTCATAAGTAAACTCCAACTGAAAATTGAGGCTATACGCCTTGCCTACCGCTTTTTAGGATCTAAAAAGATTACACTTGTAAGGACATGCCGTTTGAACCTTTCGATAAAGAATAAACTTTGTCTGACATTTGCCGTTATCATACTGCTTATTTCAGCTATCCAAACATGGTTAACCAGTGAACGCTTAATTGCTGACGCTAATCGCTCTACAAAGCAACTTGCAACATCACTAAGCCAGTCAACAGTAGGTACTATTAATCAATGGTTAACAAATAAGGCATTAGTTACAAAGTCTGCTATTAATGGGTTTAATCAAACCACAGATCCTATCCCAGAGCTTGCCCAAGCCATGAATGCCGGTGGGTTTGACTTAGTTTATGCCGGTAAACAAAATGGCGAGATTATTATAAGTAAAGAAATCTCTTTTCCTGATGATTATGATCCTCGCCAACGCCCGTGGTACATCGATGCAACAGCAAAAAATGGCACTATCGTTACAATGCCCTACATTGATGCTTCAACAGGCCAGCTTGTTATTACGCTTGCTGAACCCTTTACTGCGCAGTTCGCACAAGGCGTTATTGCCGCAGATATGTCTATAGACGCGTTAGTGCAAGAGATTTTATCGGTAAATCAAACTGGCATGTATGCCATGTTATTAAGTGGTGATGGTTCAATCATTGCTCATCCAGATTCATCATTAACACTTCAACCGTCAACCCGCGCCAGCCAAGATCTAAACCAAACCAGTATCAAAAGGCTAGGCAACAGCCTTGAATTAGCTGAGATGGTTGTTAGTGGACAAGAAAGCCTAGTTAGTATCCAGCAGGTGCCTAATACCAATTGGTATTTCGCATTAGTGTTAGATACCGATATCGCATTTGACCATATTGATGACGCTTTATTTGATGCATTGATCATGACGTTATTACAGCTAATTATCGTCATTGGCGCAGCACTTGTACTGATCGGCCGTGCACTAAAGCCGCTAACCCAACTATCGAATGCAATGAAAGATCTCGCGGAAGGTAACGGTGATTTAACGCATCGTTTAGCTTTCGATAATAAAGATGAGATTGGTCAATTAGGCAACTACGTAAATGCCTTTATCGAAAAACTTCACGTTTCAGTCACTGGTATTTCTAACTCCACAGAGCACCTTTCCCAACAAGCCAAAACCAGCCAAACTCTGGCAACAAAAACAAGTGAAGCTTTAGTTCATCAGGTCGGTGAGATCACTCAGATTGCAACCGCCATTCATGAAATGTCTGCTACTGCACAAGAAGTAGCAAGCCACGCTGAACAAACGGCAGGTGCTGCAGTTGCTTCACACAATAGTTGTAATGATGGTAAAGCGGTTATTAGCCGTAACCAAACTTCAATTACACATCTCGCAAACCATGTTGAAGACGCTGCAAGCATCATTAAAGAGTTGGAGAACAACGCACAGGGTATTAATGCGATTCTTTCAACAATTCAAGGTATTGCAGAACAAACTAATTTGCTGGCATTAAATGCCGCTATCGAAGCAGCACGTGCTGGTGAACAAGGACGAGGATTTGCTGTTGTTGCCGACGAAGTGCGTGTTCTCTCTCAGCGTACACAAAGCTCCACTGAAGAAATTCGTAGTATGATTGAAACGCTACAACGTAATACTCACAGTGCGGTTGAAACAATGCAGCAAAGCCAAGACCTAGCAACAGGAAGCGTTGAAGAAGCTAGCAATGCCACTATAGCGCTTGAACAAATAACAACGTCTATTGAACATATCTCTGACATGGCGACACAAATATCCAGTGCGGCAGAAGAGCAACGTGCTGTTGCAGAAGAGATTAGTCGTAATACTCAGGCTGTGAATGATGTTTCAGACCAATTATCTGTTGAAGCAAAGCAATCACAGCAAGTTTCAGAAGAGTTGAATGAAATTGCAGGTCACTTAGGTAGTGAAGTCAAAAAGTTTAAGATTAACTAGGATGCTATAAACCATTCAATAGTCCTTAGTTGTCATCACTTTAGGTGTTGAACAACAAACAAGATGAAGCACTGAACGTGGATACGTTTGGTGCTTTCTTTTATTGGAGTACAGTAAATTGTGTATTCTCAACATAAGAGTATTCATTAATTATACTGATTTAATTATGTTCAATGAGTGATTCAACTATAAACTCAGCATTAGCGTTAAGCTCTACTTGCTTCTGTAATAAAAGTTCAAATTCGTCAGCTGGCATGGGCTTGCTAAATAAATAACCTTGACCAAAATCGCAACCTTTCACTTTTAAATAGTCGATGTGCCATTGCTCTTCTATACCTTCAGCTACCACTCTTAAGTTTAACGCTTTTGCCATAGCTATGATGGCATTAACCAACTCACGATCAGCATCATTTTCGTGCATATCAAAAAGAAAACTACGATCAATTTTTAATCTATCAAATGGGAACTTCTGTAAATAACTTAATGCTGAATAGCCCGTTCCAAAATCGTCAATCGTGAGCTTTACCCCCTTTGATTGCAACCTATTCAATAAACGTAGAACTTCCTCATTGTGATCAAACAATAGACTTTCTGTCACTTCAATATCGAGCTTGTTCGCAGGTAAACCAGATTGCAATAGCGCATAACGTATTTGCTTATATAGTTTGTCACAATACCTAAATTGAACACTCGAGAAGTTTATCGAAATATTCAGAGGTAAAATACTTTGCCATTTTGCAGCCTGCGTACAGGCTTTATTAAGAGCTAGCTCTCCTAGAGGATGTATTAACCCATTTTTTTCAGCGAGAGGAATAAACTCTTCAGGTGATATAAACCCGAGTTTTTCATCATTCCAACGCATTAAGGCTTCAGCCCCTACTATATGATTTGATGCTAAATCAACAATTGGCTGATAGTACAGTTCTAACTCCTCATTGCTGATTGCTTGACGCAGCCTAGCATCGAGATCTAAGTTGCGTTGTACATCAATATTCATGTCTGGCGTATAAAAACTAAACCCATTTCGACCTTCTTGCTTCACGCGATACATTGCAGTATCAGCATTGGCTAATAGCTGCTCTGCATTGTTACCATCTTGTGGGTATATCGAGAGACCAATGCTTGTTGAAAGAAAAACTTCTTGGTTGTGCCAGATAAAAGGCTTGTCAAACAATGTCAGAATCGCCGAAGCCATTAATTTTGCTGAACGAACACTATTAAGGTCTGGAATTATCAGTAAAAATTCATCCCCACCTAATCGAGCTAATACATCTGATTGGCGTACCGAATATAACAATCTATTCGTGCCTTGCTGCAAAATATAGTCACCTGCCAAATGACCTAATGTATCGTTAATTTTTTTAAAGTTATCAATATCTATAAACATAACCAACAAAGTTGAATGATCGCGTTTAGCCTTCAACAGCTCTTTCTCTAATCTTTCATTGCCATATTTACGATTAGGTAATCCTGTCAGCGCATCATGTGTTGCTTGATAAGCTAACATATCTTCAGATTCCCTACGCTTTTCAATTTCTTCAATTAATCGCTGATTCTGGGCTGAAAGTAATCGCTGCTGTTTATGGCTGACTTTAATTTTAGTTTTTAATGTAATATTAGCGTTGTTAATAATAAAGATATACATCACCCCTAAAACAACGGGTACAGCAAGGAATGACAAGCATGCGATGAACCAACCAGAAGTATAAAAGTCTTTTTCATTAACAGGCTCGAACCACGTCTTCAGTTTAAATGGTGTATTCTCTATTTTGCTCTCAAAATAAATTTTGTTTTCTAATTCTGCACCTTCAACCGCCGAATCACCATTGTCTAATGAATTCCATATTAAGATATCGCCTTTATCGGTCACTAGCTGCATTCTGCTGTGACCTTCTTCATATTCTTGCGCAGTTAACTGATCAATAATGACTTGATTATTTATGACAGCAACTAAAAATGCTATAGGTTTACCAGCATGTTGAACCCGCTTAATGAGTTGGATATGAAGACCGCTATCACTTCTCACCGTGCGAATTTTAAATTCATCTTCGCTAAACACTGGATATTTATTTTGGTCGATATTCAGCGGCTCTTGTGACTTAGTCTTGGCAATAACTGTACCATTAAAACCAATTAAACTAATATGGTCATATACTGGTTTACCTTTGATTTCGGTATCAGTAACCAATAATTCAAACTCTCTATTGAGATTAAATAAACTCGCACCTAAACCGTACTTCATTGACATACCGGATGCTACATTAGCAAAAAAAACCTCTATGGTTTTATCTTCGGTAAGATCAGATAACTCATCTTGAGTAACGCTAAAAAAATACTCAAGCACTCTATCATAGCTATGAACTTTTAAACTTAATTCACTAAACTGCGACTCTTTCAGACGAGTTTGCCCCAGATTAGTTACGGCCAAGATCAACACTAAATATGCAGACAATAATGCTGCAGTAAGAATAATTAAGCTACGACTTGATAGCTTGTGCTTCCATTTATTCATAAATCCTTAGTTGTACCATCCATGAAATAATCACCATAAAAATAAAATATTGATGGATAATGTTTTTTTACTAGTTTTTGAAAACTACCATCCTTTCTTATTCCATCTAGATATTCATTAAAGGCCTGCCTTAGCAGTGGAGAACTCTTTCTAAATGCAGCCCCCATTTTTTGTTCCTGTGATATTGGGCCGATAACCTTTATTTCACCCGGCCACTTTTCAAGCGCAATCAAAGCATCAGCAACATCTAAGAGTGTTGTTTCAGCATCATTTTTTAAAATCGCAGGTACCATTTCATTCAATTTACGATCCGGCTCAGGCAGTATAACGTTAGCCCCCGTTTCATAGAGGTTGTATAAGTTTGGGTCTAAACATGAGAATTCTAGTGCCAGAACATCTTTTCCCCTAATCATACGTTTAACACTACTGATGTCAGCATCAATTGATTCAGCGGGTTCAATGGGTGATAGATCTGAATCTGACCGTGCAACTAACCATACTCCTGATATAAAATAGTCATCAGAAAAGTCAGCCAGCTCAGTGCGCCACTCAAGAATTGTTGCACCATTAGCAATAATATCTCCTTCTACGGTCCTCTTATCACCCCAAGAAAATTTATTATTACTGTAAAGTACATCTTGTCCAATAAGCTTGCCGATCACATCATGCCATTCGGCAGGTACGTATTGATACTCCACACCGATATGCTTGGCAAAACCCTTTATTAGTTCAACATCTAATCCACTTAACGACTCAAAGTCACCTCTTTTAATATAAGAGACAAAATTTGCATAAGGTACTCCAATATGCCTTATAACACCGCTTTCTTTTATTTCTGGTAGATCATATGCCAATATATTTTGACTATAGAATAGACTTCCAGCAATAAACAATGAATGTGTTAACGATTTGAGCATTTTTGTTTTTATCATTTAAGTACTCTTGATCTATATCTAGCCGAATAAAGCACCTAACACTGTTAGGCGCTATAAGAACTATGACATTGCTTCAAATAAATGTTGAATGGCTTCGACTAAATCTTCTACATCTTTTTCATCATGGAATAAATGGGTCGAAATTCGTAAGGCATGCGAATCTGCACTATCCTCAGCATACAATTTGAAGCTTGTTGTACGAATGATAAAGCCATACTCATTTCTCAATCTATCTCTGAACTCTGTCAGCCTCTCACTTTCATCAAGGCCAAAGGGGTTAAATGTCGTTAAACCACTTGATAAGCTATCTACATTCGGGGAGAAAATATAAGCATTAGGCAGAGCGTTAGTTAATAACGATTTGCACAATGAACCAAGATATAAGACACGTTCTTCAATTCTATCGCGGCCGATGTCATCCCACATTTTACAACTATCAGCCAAAGCCTGCTTTGCTGGATAATTATCGTTGCCGACATATTGCATCTGCAGCTGTTTACCTAAATAATCAGCATGCGACAAAGAAGAGTTAATTAACCACAGTGAATTATCACGGTCGGCCCAATATTGATCTAATCGACTTGCATTATCCCTTACATACAAAATTCCGGTTGCGCCAGGACCACATTGCCACTTATGCCCCGACCCTGCATAAAAGTCACAATCTAAATCATGAAAATCTAAATCGAGCATGCCAATAGTATGGGCGCCATCAATAAGAGTGGGTACGGCATACTCTTTTGCTAATTCACATAATTGCTTGGCTGGTAATTTGGTACCCGTTTTATAGGTAATATGGGAAAACATCATCAAACGAACATTGCTGTATGCATTCAACGCTTCTCTGAATACGTTAACATATTCTTCTTCCGTAACTGATTCAGTCCCAGTAAACACCGGAAGCTGCACTTCAACCACTTTTACGCCAAAGCGTTGCTTAACCACATTCAACGGTGAAGTTCCAGCAACGTGTTCATGATGAGTAGTTAAGATCACATCCCCTTCTTCGAAATGTAAGCCGTTAATGATGGAGCACATACCATCCGTAGTGTTACGACTTAAGATAAGCTCATATGCCTCAGCACCGAAACCTGGTGCAATGCCAGTCACCATTTCAGAAACATACGGCCATGAACCAAACTTTTCATCCATATCCCATGGATATTTTGCAACTGTTTTATTATTTTCGGTATATTCGGCCAACACATGCTTTGGCATTGAACCTGTGGTGCCAATGTTCATATACGTTGTTCTTCTATCGAGAAGAAACTGCTTTTTTATTTTTTTCCAAAATTTTTCATCTTTTCTGTCGTGCTTTAAAAAAGCCACCCCATCATTTTCAAGATCAGATGCATTTGCACTATTTGCGATTAGTGAGCTACTTAGTCCTGCAATTGCAAAAGTCGCTGACTTCTTCATAAATAGTCGGCGGTTTTGGCTTTCAGCTTTATCTAATTTATTTCCCATTCCAATCATTCCCTGTATGGATACTTAGATGAAGTATGTAAATAAATGCTAATAAACAATACCAAATGTTACAACGCTGCTAATCAGTATTTGTCAGCAGCATCACGCTTATTGAGTAAATAGTTAAAATGAATGTGATCGATTGAAAAGTGACGTTGAAATTATGGCTATATATTCAACAATCAAATGGATAATAGAGGTTTAACGAGGTAAAAAAACGGACATTCCAGTAATAATTTCATTTGCCATTTTTTGAATGCAAACCGTTTTTTCATGACCATTACGCATAATTAGATCAACCGAAGTATCAACGAAAGGCATAGATTCAATTGGAATGGCTTTCAAGCTGCCATTTTTGATTTCTCTCTCAACACATACTTCAGGTAGCAATGTGCCTCCTGTTCCGGATAGGGCAAAAATCTTTAGTGCTTGAAAGGAGTTACATTCTAGAACCGGACTCAACTGAAAGCTATGAGCAAGTTCAAATTGGCGAACTATCTGTCTGATACTAAATGAATTATGAAGTAGAGCGAGTGGAATTGACTTTAACGTCTCAATTGAACATTTATCTAAATGGTTTAACTCACTATAAGGGTTAATAATAAGTGATAGCGGTTGAAATTTTTCACTGTGGAGAATATCGATCTGTGGAGTAGAAGGGCAATTTAAGACTAAACCAATGTCAGCCTCCTCTTGACGAACCTTTCTGATCACGTCGTCTCCACCGCAAACATCTAGCTTCAACTTTACACCTGGGTACTTTTTTGAAAAGCGCGTTACCGAGTGTAAAATTAAATCATCAATAAAACCGCCTCCCGTCACTAAACGCAAAGTACCGGTTTTCAATTCCTGCATATCAGTAAGATACGATAAGAATTCGTTCTCTTTATGGTGGAGCTCTTTTATATATCGTGTTAGTTCTTTACCAGCTTCCGTTAAGCTGATCCCTCTACCCAATCGAGTGATCAGCTGTACTTCAAGCTCTGATTCTAATTGTACGATTTTTCGACTAATTGCTGATGGAGCAACGTGAAGCTGTTCAGAGGCTCCACGTATACTTCCTGCATTAGCAACAGCTTCAAAATACTTTAATGCGCGATTATCCATATCTCTGCTACAACAATTTAAGCAAGTAATCGTTGTACCAGATTCACCCAATAATTAGCACCTATTTTTAGCATATTGTCATTAAAGTCGTAGTGCGGGTTATGTAAACCATAATCACCACCGGTTCCAAGCCAAATATAACAACCGGGATTTTGCTCCAACATAAAGGCAAAGTCTTCACCGCCCATACTTGCAGGTGGATTAAGGTGTACTTTGCTGATCCCAGGCAATAGCTCTAACGTACTTAGACACTCACGAGCTTCATTCTTGGTATTGATCGTTGCTGGATAGCGGCGAGTATAATTAAATTCAACGCTACAACCCTGACTTTCAACAACTGCCTCAACAAGCTGCTGCATACGAGTCTCAATCAAATCACGAACATCTGGGCAGAATGAACGCGTTGTTCCTTTTAATGAAACATCTTCAGGAATAACGTTATAAGCATCACCGCCATGAATTTGTGTAACACTAATAACACCAGACTGCTGCGGGTCAATATTACGGCTGACGATACTTTGCAAAGCTGTCACAACTAAACTTGCCGCTTGAACTGGGTCTGCCGCTAAGTGTGGCATCGCTCCGTGCCCACCTTTACCTTTAATAACAATGTCAAAAGTATCAAAAGCTGCCATTACAGCACTGTCATGTACAGCTGCCTCCCCAGCAGGTAAGTTTGGCCAATTATGAAGTCCATAAACTGCTTTTACAGGGAACTTTTCAAACAAGCCATCTTCAATCATGGCTTTTGCACCCGCTTCATTCTCTTCAGCCGGCTGAAAAATAAAATGAACCGTGCCAGCAAAATCAGGGTTCTTTGCCAATACGTGAGCTGCGCCAAGTAGCATCGTTGTGTGACCATCGTGACCGCAAGCATGCATTTTACCTTGATGCACAGAGCAATGGCTAAACTCATTAAGCTCTTGCATCAACAATGCATCCATATCAGCACGAAGTGCGATAGCATCACCACTGCCTTTGTTACCCTGTAGCGTTGCAACAACGCCTGTTTTTCCTATACCACATGTTACTTCAAGGCCAAGTGCTTTTAGCTTTGTCGCGACAAATTCTGATGTTCTGAATTCTTCATAGGCAATTTCAGGGTGGGCATGAATATCACGTCGCCACTCTATCATCTGCTGCTCGAATTCTTGACATAGTAGTTCATTCTCTTTCATATCACTTATCTCAAATTGTTATGATGTTATTATTATGAGCTGACCCCTTTTTAATCAGGGGTCGCCATAGATGTAATCAAACCTAAAGTAGAATGTTGGCAACGAAGGCTGAACCAATAAACGTACCGGTAAATACTAGAATAGAAATAAGCACGATCTTAAAGCCTGACTTCTTGAACGTGTCTATCTCTAGCTTGCTAATTGCCAAGCCTGAATAAGCTAAAACGGGGGTAACAAGACTTAAAAAGTTAATCGACTGAAGATTTGTCACAATCCAATCAGCTGCAGGAAAAATCGGTAATGTTAGTCCCACGCTAACAATTGAAATCCAAGCAACCGATGGTAGATAAAATGGCATATATTTGGCCAACACTAAACTAACAAGCACCATTGTGTAGATGATAAACATCCCTAACAGTGCTTCTGTCGGCGCAATCCCTGCCCCAGCCCAGTTTGAGATCAGTGCTATGATAGAAACAAAGAATAAAACCAGTGCAAATTCGATTAAATTAATGCCGCTATTTACGTGGCGTTTTTCGATTACCTCAGACATTTGAATCACTCCCTAATTCAGCTTCTACCTGCTCACCTTTTTTCTTTGTCAGCACTTTATAAAGTTTCTCAGTCAACGGTAATGCAACAAACAACCCAATGAATAAGCCTGTCGCATTCGTTAACAAGTTACTCGCGCCAGCTAGTGCTAAAATCTCATCTTTCAAGCTTGGGTACATTTCTGATAATGATGCAGAGCACGCCGCAGTCATACTGCCACTCCCAACCCCACAAGCCATCGCGAGGGCTTTAACATCGAACAGACCTAAGTTGGCTAAAACTGAGGCAAGAATTGCAAAATAAAGTGTGCCAAACATAGTACCCATAACGTACACACCCATTACACCGATCCCTTCTGGATTCTTTAATCCGTACTTATCAGAAATCAGCGCAATATTAGGCTCTCTAGCAATCGAGAAACAAGCACCAACAGACTCTCGTCCCATCTTAAGCAACAATATCGCTACTGGCATTGCAATTAAAATCGTTCCCAAGTTGCCTAATTCTTGGAATATCATCGCAGGACCAACGCTTAAAATTTTATCTAAAGAGGGGCCGATTAATGTGCCGAATTTGGCAAGAAATGGCATTACTGCAATTAAAATAATCGGCGAGGCTTTTTCAGCTTGTTCGACAGAGATTATTGATTTGGCTTTCTTTACAATATTAGGATTAATAAGTAATCCTAATATAAATGAATAAAAGAGTGGAAGCAGCACAATACTGCTGGACCCTATTGGAATTTTAATAACCCCAATCATCTCTGCGATAATAGATAAAGCAATGACGATAAAATGGAGCTTAAAGTTTAACAGTTGAGCTTTAATGCTATCCATGTACTGACTTCCCTTGTCATGTAAAAAACACCTTCTACTGACCATTGAACCACGCAGTAGATTTAACAACCAATGCTATTATTAATAAGCTGCGTTCTAAAAAAAGCAACACTGACGATAATGCCTTAATCATTAAATACTTATATCTTACAAGGTTAAATTATAAACAAAGATAAAGACAAGTAAGCATCACTAACAAGTAACACCAATAAAGGTTAATAAACCACAGTAATAAAAAGAGGCAGTCAAACAGACCGCAATGAAACATAATAGCATCATAATTGATTGTTTTAGGTGGATTCATGCTATTACAAAAAAAGCCATGTCGCATATGAAGCCCCCGATAATTCAAACAAGGCGCTTACTCGCAACATGGCTTATGAAACATTCTTAACGGTTATTGCATCGCTTCTCGGTTTGCGGTGCCTTTAAGATCCGTCAATGTTTGATTCTCTGTATCTATCAAGAAATGGTCGCTCGCTTGACCTGTAGCGAACTTATCCAGAATAACGAACAGACTACCAAACCGAGACTTAAACACATCACCAACGGTATATTGGCCTAAGTCACCAATTTCAGAATCTATTGTGCCATCAAATTCAGCGAGCTCTTCGCTTAATACTTTATACTGTGGTAGTACAGCTGGGTCGATATCGCGGAAAGCCAATTCGTCGGCGTTACGTAAGCGGTAAAAATCAACAGCCAATTCTTCACCGGTCCAACTTCGGAAATCAGCCAATGTCAGGCTATTTTCTGCAGCAATGCCCTCTGCTTGAATACGAGCATTACGCCAATCGGCTAAGAACTGTGCTAAATCGCTAGTCTGTAACGCTGCACAACCCGTTAAAGGTAGCTCCAAAGCTTCCGCAAGCTGACAAACAGTAAAATCAGTTTCAATCTGTGACATGATCAACATCTGCTCACCATCCATATTCATGATCATCTTACGCATTTCAACAGGCCAATCGCCGGGTAAAAAACGTAAGCGAGTCAGCTCTTTAATATGCCAGTCAGTTAGCTCATAATAAGTTTCAGATTTTAGAATATCACCATTCCAAATTTCCGCTTTGGCATTTTCATCATCACCAGCCTGAGCGGTTAGGTATTCATGCTCGACTTGGTAATGCTCAAATAACTCATTGAAACGTGGTACGTTCTCAATGATAACCGTCTCCACTTCAATTTGGTTATCTGGTCTAATATTAAGTACTTTATAGGCTGGGATATACCCCGCTAAAGATGGAGCCTGAATATTAAACAGTGTATGTTGCTCACCATTAATGTTGTAAGACTTCATGCCTGTATCATTAAAGTGCATATGGCCACCAACATGAACACTTAAACCGGTTGCCGCTAACGCTTTACTGGTTTCTTCGTCAGGTTTACGTCCAAGCTGAAAATTACCTTCACCGAACAAATCTTCAATATCTTCAGACGCGCCATTATAGAACTCAGTCATTGGAAAGTGACTGAATGATACCAAGGTTTTATTCTGCTCTTTTGCAGCTTTAACGACATCACGGATCCAGTCGATTACATGCGCTTTATGGGTTAGCATCATATTATAGCCAGCATTACCTGAACCTTCGTAATCATCTGGATTAGCCACCCCACCGACTGAATTTTCCTTCGGCTGATAGATATTTGCATCAATCGCTAATAACCATAAGCCTTCAACAGGTTCCACTAAATAACTTGAATCTGGTACCTCTGAACAACTGGTAAAACCGTCTTGTTTATATTCATCACCAGTGCCTTCATGACAAATTTCATACATGCGGTTTTCGTAGTTTGCTTCTTCCATGGCAAGATCAAACGAGTAATTATTACGGGCTTCATCACTGCTATACGGTGTTTCGAAATAATGGTACTTCTCTTGCGGGTTGAAACCGTGAGTTCCTAAGATATTCATAATATCTTCATAGCCCCAGTGCACCACTTCATCGCTACAGATAACAGGATGAGAGCCGTCACTTGCAGCTGAAGCATTTAGGCAATTACCATGCTCAAGGCTATAAATTGGCTGCATCTTGCCACCGTCACCAAGGTAGTCACTTTTACCTGCAGGCTGAATAAACGGACGATTTGGATCGTGGTTACCCGGCGCGGCAAAAAACTCTAGGCCATACTTTTCATGATACGTATCAAAAATCTTTACCAAGCCGCGCATATGAATAGGCTGGCCGTCATCACTGAAGTCACCAGGCAACGCAACATATTTAATACCGCGGTCAACTATGTCATCTAGTGCAGCCAATAACGCAAAATAGTTCTCGTTAAATAAACGGGTTGAGCCCATCTGCGACGCCATTGTGCGAATAGTTGCTCCTTCACCACTTTGACTGTTTGGTAAACCATCAAAAGAATCATCTTGGAAATCACCATAGATGTCATGGAAGTGAATGTCTGGCATAAAAGCGACTTGAATTGAGGTTTCCAATCCACCTTTATCATCTTCATCTGACGAGCTTGAATTACAGCCAACTAATGTTGCTGCTGTCAGCAAAGATAATGCCGACAGAGTCCATTTTTTCATTTATATGTTCCTGGTTAAACTTCAAAAATCGGCTGGAAGGTTAGACTTTATAAATGACAAATTCGGTATAATTTCATGACAGAAATATTACCAACAATAGTAATTGATAAGTTAATTCATACTYTTAATGAAAACCYAGAAATYTACATTCATAGGAAAAATGCAAAACAATAAACATATAACCTAATAAGTGATGAGCATATTAGTGGGGAAAACTATCACTACAGACAAAACCAATATAGTGAATTCATAGCAGTATTAGAAAATAAAGCTTTGGGGAGTAAATTTATGTGAAAACGCCCCAGATATTGGGGCGTTATTAGAAAAACGACATAATTGGTAATTAGTGCACATCAGCTTCTTTACAAACTTTCTTTTGAACCGTACTTGGTGCCGGCTCATAATGGCTCATTTGTAAGTTGAAACTTCCCTCGCCACCGGTTATTGCACGTAGCCGCTGAGCGTAATCAACTAATTCATTCTGAGGCACTCGAGCCTCAATAACCGTAAAATTATTTGCTTCAGATTGTGTACCAAGAATTACACCGCGATTTCCTGCCAAATCGCCAGTAACATCACCAACTGCTGGTGTTGGTATTTGCAACGTTAATTCGACAATCGGCTCAAGTACAATTGGATTCGCATTGTTTACAGCATCAAGAAACGCTTTTTTACCCGCAATAACAAAAGCTATCTCTTTTGAGTCGACTGAATGATACTTCCCATCATAAACCGTCACTTCAATGTCTTTGATAGGATTGCCAGATATTGCGCCTTCATTGAGTGCTTGGCGTATGCCTTTCTCAACCGCCGGGATCAATGACGTCGGTATTGCACCACCCACCACTTTATTCACAAAAGTAAAGCCAGAACCACGCTCAAGCGGCTTCACTCTTAATTGAACTTCGCCAAATTGACCCGCACCACCGCTTTGCTTTTTATGACGATAGCGGCCTTCAGCAGCTTGAGTGATGGTCTCGAAGTATTCAATTCCGGGTTGTTCAGTATCAACGTTAATCTTATAGATCGCCGCCATTTTTTCTAACGCGACTTTCAGGTGGAATTCACCCTGACCACTCAATACCGTTTCATTGGTACGAGATCGATGCTCTAGTCGAAGTGATGGATCTTCTGCCACAATTTTACCCAGAACCTCAGACAGTTTCTGCTCATCACCGCGTTTTATTGGATGAATAGCCAAGCTATACATCGGCTCGGGAAAATCAAGCGTTCTCATATTCACACCGTCTTCGTCGTGCGAGTCATGAACAACAGAATCAAAAGCTAAGTCATCGACTTTTGCCAGTACGCAAAAATCCCCTGCCCGAGCTCGCCCGATTTCAGTCCGTTTTTTCCCCTGCAATTGATATAAGTGCCCAACTTTAAACGCCTTGTTACTTTCGCCAATGTATAACTGCGAGCCTGCGTTAATCTCACCTTGAAAAACACGTAGGTATGCCAATTTGCCTAAATATGGATCAACGCTGACTTTAAATACATGAGCAACAATGTGATCGAGTTGCTCACAATCCACTCGTATTCGTTTGCTATTCTTTTCTAGCATCGGCGGATTACCTTCATCAGGCATAGGCATGAGCTCCGCCATCGTTCGGAGTAATAATGGAACCCCAACGCCTGTTTCTGCTGATACAAAACAAATAGGGATCACGTGACCAGTACGGAGTGCTTCTTCAAACGGATCATGTAGCTGATCGGGATTCAGCTCCGAACCTTGCTCTAGGTATAACTCCATCAAGTCTTCATCTACTTCAATAACCTGATCTATCAACTTTTCATGGGCGGACTCAACTGAATCAAATAACGTTGCTTGCTCATATTCCGGTTCAAAGAAACAATCAACAATACCTCGAGCATCAGCTGTTGGTAAATTAATAGGTAAGCACTCTTCACCAAAATGCAAACGAATCTCTTGTATTAAAGCCAGAAGCTTATCGGGGTTAAGATCAACCTTATTAACAATTATCATCTGACACTTTTGCTGTTGCTTTGCAAAACTATATAAACGGTCAGAGAGTTGATTCAATGGCGTGTTAGCATCAAGTACTAAGGCTGCTGTCTCCACTGCTGGGTAGATACTTAACGTACGTCCCAGTAATTCAGGCAAGCCCGGAGTATCAATGATATTCATCCGATGTAATTGCCAAGTAACAGAAACTGGCGTTGCCTCGATGCTATGTTGATATTGAATAGATTGAGTGTCGAAATCGGTGATGGTATCACCTGCTTTGACATTTCCGAGGTGAGTTGAAGATTGGGAGTCGAACAGCAGGCGTTCTACCAGTGATGTTTTGCCGACACCACTTTGACCGACTAATGCAACATTACGAATTTCATTCACAGACATAAGAGTCCCCTTTTAGAATTATAACGAGGGAGTTGCTGATTGATGGCGGATTAACCGCCACATCGTCTTCCACGTCATTTTTCTTATGGGGACTTTCATAGGCATACTGTTCCAATACTGTATCAGGCACATTACCCGTTTCTGGTAAATGCATTGATAATGTATGAATAATAGACCTAAATGATAGTGAACCTATACCCATTAAATTACTGTGAGTAATTTCATATCAAAGGAAATTGAAGCACCCTTGTGAATAAAAAAGGCCGCAACTGTGATAAATATCGCCCCAAAAATTCAGGGGGTTATCACAACTGCGGCCTTAATAGATGGGTAAGCGTTTTTAGCTATTCATCTTACGCATTTGGCTTAAGTACTTGATCCAACTTTGAGACGCAGATGATGATTTAATATTATCCGCTCGTTTTGCATGAATGATCGCTTGTTCGAAGTCTGTCAGCTTATAATAAGCACGAACCTTCGCTAGCTCTACCTCTACTTCACGCTTCCTATCTGACACTTTATTTAACTGAGCAAGTGCCGACTCGTAATGCCCTTCCTGCAACAATAATTGCGCTAAAGGCCAGCGATACTGGCTATCAAGCTTAGCAGCTAACTGCCACAGCCCAATTGCCTTTTCCCACTCTTTTGCCATTTGCCAGTACTGTGCCTGTGTCGAAACTAATTCTTTATCAGTTTCAGCATTATCAAGTTCAGCATACAAACGTGCTGCACGTTCAGGTACGCCATTTTGTGCATACAACTGACCTAGCGTTTTCAAATCTTGTTGGCTGAGTTCAACACCCTGACGCTTAGCCATTGCCAGTGTACCCAAAGTATTTTTTGACTGGCCGAGACGAAGCTGAATACCCGCGAGCTGTTGCCACCAAACCACTTTTTCAGGCTCTAAGGCAATAAGCGCTTCTAACGTTGGAATGGAAGCCTTCCACTGTTTAAGTTGTAGCTGAGCCCCCAGCTTAATTGTTAGTGGCTGTACATCAACTTTCGATGCAAAACGCTTATGCTGTTCAATGGCTTTAAGCACAGGTTGCCATTCTTCAACTTGGTAGTGAGCTTGAGCTATACGCAACCACAGCTCATCTGCTTTCTGAGTATCAGGAATTGACTTAGTTAATGCATAGTAATGTGGCAAAGCCTGTTTAAACTGCTCATCAGAGAGTAATATATCAGCCAGCATACGCTGCGTAACCCATGCTTGCTCATCTTGCAACAAACCAGATTTCACCGCGTTTGATAAGTAATCAATCGCCGATGATAAATTACCTTGCTGCCAATAGAACACCCCAAGCATACGTTGAACAAAAGCTTGATCATAAGCACGAGAAGGATCGAGATCTTTCAGTAGCGCGATGGCTTCATCAAGCTTTTCTTCTTGTTGTAACGTATTGGCACGCTGCACTCTACCAGCAGTAAACTGTGAAAGTTCAGCTAAGACTGGTGCAGAAGCCAGAACCAAAGCGATAACAAACGCGAATCTCTTCATCATTTTTGTAATTTAAACTCCAGTCTGACTGTTTGACCTAGCTGGGCAATAGCTTTGCCATCAACAACTTTCGGCTGATATTTCCATTTTTTCAATGCACGCATCGCTTCACGTTCGAACAATCGGCGTGGCTGTGCTTCTATCACATTAATATCAGTTGGCCTACCTTGCGTATCAATTGTAAACGACATAACAACGTAACCCTCAGCCCCCTGCTTCATCGCACGAGATGGATAACGAGGCTCAACACGGTATAGTGGCATTGCCTGCTGATTAGCACCAAAATCCGAAAACGTCGGTACATTAATCGCTAGGCCTGAAACCGCAGTATCCAGATTCAAACTTGGCATCGTTGGCATGGCTGTATTGGTTACAGCTTGGCTAGATGTAGGAACTGCTTCCGGTGGTGGTTCTGGCGTGTCTGGCTTCTCTGGTACAGTACGTTGACGACGTTGAGCTTCACGCTCTTGTTCAACCATAACCATATCAAATGCCAATGGCTGCTTATCTTCTTGTGCACGTTGATGGCCGTTATCGACCATCCATGCCATAAAAGTAAATAAGCCGAGCGCCATCGCAAACGCGGCAGGCAACGCGATGAGAATCCGAAACATTAGCGCCTCTCCGCAGCCAGCGCGATACCCTTCACACCCGCTCCTTTTGCAGCGTCCATTACTTTCACAACAGTGCCGTTATAAGCATGTTCATCCGCTTGGATAACCAAAGACGCCTCTGGTTGCTCAAGCAATAGGTGTTCAAGTGTGGCTTGCACACGCTCAACATCAACAACACGCTTATCAATATAGATGTCGTTAGCAGAAGTAATCGCCACAAAAATACCCGCATCTTTTTGACTAACCACATTACTTGCCTGCGGACGGTTAACTTCTACACCTGACTCTCGTACAAACGAACTCGTCACAATGAAGAAGATCAACATAATGAAAACGATATCCAGCATAGAGGTTAAGTCTACTTGGGCTTCTTCGCGGGCAGAAGATGGACGGCTTAGTCTCATCGCTGGCTCCTTAATAATTTTTCTAACTTAATTTCACGCAGGTGGCAGGCTTTTGATAGTCGAGCATGAACGAACATGCCCGACAGCGCCGCAACCATTCCTGCCATTGTTGGTAATGTTGCCAACGAGATACCTGAAGCCATTAGCTTTGGCTGGCTACTCCCTTGGGTCGCCATGACATCAAAAACCGAGATCATACCTGTTACTGTGCCCAGTAGACCCAACATTGGGCATATGGCCACCAGCACTTTGATAAGATTCAAATTTTGATTCAATGCAATGTGTGCCTGACTTAACCAGCCATCACGCAAAGCATGTGCGTACCAAGACGTTTGGTCTTCCCTTACCTGCCATTGTGCTAACCATTCTCTTTTTTGTTTTGGGTATGTCATCAATAAATACAACACACGTTCGATAACTAATACCCAACAAAAAATCACCACAGCAGCCAACCACCATAAAATCTGGCCGCCTTGGTTCATGAACTGTTCTAATGAATACCACCAGGCTTCGAAGACCGATGTATGTATCAAAGGCACTTCATAAAGACTGTTTTCCATTATGCTGGGATTCCTGCTTTTTCAGCTTGTTCGGCAACAAGACTGATACCCTGCTTCTCTAGGATGCTACGAATGTTATCAGCCTGCGTACTCAGAATATTGTGGGCCAGCAAGAGTGGCATCGCAGCAACAAGACCAAGCACCGTTGTGATAAGCGCCATCGAGATACCGCCAGCCATAACTGTTGGGTCGCCATTACCAAACTGGGTAATCACTTGGAAGGTTTCAATCATACCTGTAACTGTACCAAGCAGACCGAGCATTGGCGCAAGTGCCGCCAATAGCTTCAGCATAGAAAGGCCTTTCTCTAAGCCTTGTTGTTCATCAACAATGGCTTCGAGTAAACGTAACTCAAGTGCTTCAACACTGCGCTGCTGCTCTTTGTTGTATACCCCAAGCACGCGACCTAACGGATTGTTACCCGGTTTAGTTGGCTCTTTTAATTGCTTGCGTATTTGCTGACGAATAACTGTTAATTTTGCGCCACGGAACAATGAAATAGCTAAACCAACCGCAAGTAAACCAAGGATGATTTTACCAACGACCCCACCGTGTTCTAAACGATCAGAAAGCGTTGGCGAATTCGCCAGTTGTTCAAGCATGATCCCGCGCGAAGGGTCAACAACAGCAGCTTGTAAACCCGTTTGCTGTAATTGATCAAGATTCGTAAATAGAGGGCCTTTTTCAGGCTGCTTTAGATAAGCCTTTGCCGCTTCACGCTCACCATCCCACGCCAAGTAGCCTTGAGTTCCAATCAAACCAATGCTGCCCAAACGGTAGGCATCAACATTTGCTTGGTGACCTTCACCATTAATAAACGGTACGCTAACAGTCCGCATTTCACGACTGGCAGAAATTTGGTCTTCAAGCCCTTTCCATAAGCCATTCAACTGTGGCAGTGATGGTAATGTTCTCGCTTCAACGATCGTGTTGATGACATCACGATACTCATTGCGATCGACACCCGTTACCGAGAAAGCCATTTCAGCATCAAGGTCTTTTGCTGCTTGACGAACAACCCCAAACAACTCACCTAAGCTACCTGTTTCAAGGCGTAACTGCTCTTCCAATTTAGCCAGCTTGGTTTCGTTTTTACTGAATGTGTTACTCAGTTGCTCTGTTTCACGCTGTAATTGTTTTTGCTGCTTAATGAGAGCATCGCGCTGGGCACGAACTTCCTGCTCTGTTAATACAAAGCCTTTTTCACGCTGCGCATTATGAGTTCGTTCTACTTGTTGTGCTTGCTGAGTTTTTTCAACCAACGCCGTATTTGCTGAAACAGCGAAAGGCATAGAGAAAAGGCACAAAACCGCTGCTAACGTTTTGATTTTCATGTTACTTCGTCTCCACGTTAACAGATACAGGTAAGGTTAGTAGGCTTGGTGCTGCTTGTTTAGATGCAATCGCAAAGGCTTTATTGATACCTTTCGCAAAACTATTATCCAGTGACTGCCAACTAGATGTTGAATCATTCCAGCCCCAGAACTGCTTACCATCAAGGCTACGAGCAACCAAAGAAATACGGCCTAGGTAAAGCATATCGGCTTCGATCTGGTTACTATCAAGGTTTATCTGGCCTTGGTACATGCCCAGCTTAGTACCGTAATCCATTTCGATTTGGTAAGCTTCTAGAATACGGCGGTACTTTTCAGCATCACTGATATCTGCCTGAACCATCATCTTATCTAGCTTTTCTATACGTGCTAAACGTAATTCATGGCGAATAGGTTTGTCACTTGCCACTAACGCTTTAAGGCCATCGATCATCTGGTACATCAAGGGTACAACGCCTTGGCGGGTATCTTGAATACCATCAATTTGTGAATTGATGCTTCCAACCTCTGCCTCTTGGTTATCCACCAAGTTAGCAAGGTGATCACGATAAACAGTCAGGTTTTTTACTTCTTCCTGAAGCTGTTCTATTTCTGCCATCATCGACAGACGTGCTTCCGCGCTTTTATCTATTTTCTTCTGGCTTGTTGCTGAGGCGCTGTTCATTGAATTCTCAATAGAACGAGCATCGCCCAACGTACTGGCATGTGCGCCAGAAACAAGACTTAACATCATCAGTGCAAGGCTCGATTTTTTTAGGTTCATCGTGTAATCAATACTTTTCAAATAATTAAAAACAATTCACTTAGTGAATGTAACGGTACTAGAAACAAATATACCCAGTGAATTTACTGGGCTTCAGTCGCAATATTGTAAATAAAAACAAATCTCATTTAAATTCTTTTTTAAGAATAAAGGGGAAGTATCCACTTCCCCTTTGACTCAGATCATTAGTAACGTAATTGTAAAGTCGCCATATAGTTACGACCTTCTCCGATAACGGTCTTAGTTTGGCTGCCACCTGCTAGGTAGTCAGTATCAAACAGGTTATTCACGTTAAGTCGCATGATAACATCTAGGTTTTGATCATACTTGATAGTGTGAGCAATACCGGCATCGACGCGAGTATAAGCATCTTTCTTGTAAGTATTTTGCTCGTCACCGTAACGATCACCTTCGTAGAACAAACCAAGGTTAACATCGGTGTTATTTGCTACTGAGTAACGTGACCAAATGCTAGCTGCAAACTCAGGTACGTCTGCTGGGCGGTTACCATCAATGCTTGAATCAGTTGGGTCTTTAATTTCAGCATCAAGATAAGTCATGCTTGCGTTCAGTGCGAACTTGTCGGTTACAAAACCAGACGCTGCAAACTCGGCACCGCGGTGCACTTGCTCACCAGCTTGAGTTGTACGTGAATCAAAATCTGGGTCGCCCGTTATTGTTTGAGTAACAACAATATTTTCCTGTGTGATATCAAACACAGCACCAGATAAGTACAGTTGGCTATCAAGCAACTCCCACTTAGTACCTAGCTCGTACAGTTTACCTTTTACAGGATCAAGCTCTTTACCGTTGTTCATATCCATGTCGTTATCAACAGGATCTTTTGGCTCAAAGCTTTCAGAGTATGTTGCGTAGATTGAACCGTTTTCTGCAGGATGGAAAATCACTGCTGCTTTTGGTAATACATTATTGTAAGTATCTACCGAGGTTTCAGATTTATCGAAACGTACACCAGCTAATACTTGCCATTGGTCATTTAGCGTAACCATATCTTGGATGTACAAACCATAGTGATCATACTCTGAAGGATCTTTCACATCACCATTGGTATAATGAAGATCTTCAGGTTTATCTAACGGCTCACCTACTGTACCGACTTGACCTTTAATCGACTGGCTTTGGCTCTTGTAGTAATACCCTAACCAGTTAGCACCAACCAACATCTGGTGAGAAACACCTAGCGCATCAAATTCACCGACGAAATCAACATTAGCTGTATCAAACTGCCAGTTATCCCAGCGGTCATAACCACGGTAGCTAAATGTTCCTGTCGCTGGATCGTAGCTTGATGGATCAGAGAAGCTCTCAATATCACGACGCTCAAAATCTTGGTGGTTATAGCTAACGGCTACACGCCATGTATCGTTCAGATCAGCTTTTACATCAACACCGATATTTTCAACATCGTTTTCGATATTAGACCATTGCGCATCCCAGATATGTTTGTCGCCCAGTACTGGCTTACCATCAACAATGTAAGCGCCAGTATCAACGCTGCCGTTATCGTTAGTACGGTCGTAATGGAAAGAAACAGTCACCTTGTCATTAATGTCGTAATCGACAAATAAACCACCAACAAAGCGTTCAGTCGATGGCGTACTGCCATCAGTGTAACGGCGCCATGAGTCGTAGCTATGTTTTGCCACAACTGCACGAGCACGTAATGTTTGGTCATCATTTAATGAACCGCTTACATCAGCAACAGTACGTGACTCGTTGTTCGAACCAATATCTTGACTTACATGTACTTGAGTTTCGTAGGTTGGCTTTTTGGCCACCATATTAACCAAACCACCCGGTGCCGATTTACCGTATAGAAGACCTGCTGGGCCTTTTAATACTTCAACACGCTCTAGCAGTTCAATGGGTTGACGGTAGTGCGACCAGTGCTGTTTACCATCACGCAGGAAACTATCGCCACTGCTTAAGTCAAAACCACGTAGTTTAAATGTTTCGCGGTTACGACCTGTGCCACCAGCTGAAACACTTGAGTCATTCTGAAGTACTTCACCCAAAGTGCTCGCACGCTGCTCATCGATTACCTGCTCATCAATAACGGAAACCTGTCCCGGAGTTTCCAACTGTGTGGCTTCGATGCGCATTGCAGAAGTATTTGTGTCGGCCTTATAGCCGTAGTCTCGACCCGTAACAACCATATGCTCATCGACATCAGTTGTTTCATTGTGGGTTTGGGCTTGAGCCATTGGTACAGAAAGGATTGCACCAATAAGTAAAGTCAGCTGACTTTTTGAAAACATATTCCGTTACTCCAAAAAAATTTCGTACTCGCCTTTGGGTTTGATTTGTAATTAAAGGCTAGCTAAGTACATATAAACGCTGCTGTTTAATAGCTGGAACGGAATATAAGTGATAATCATTATTATTTGCAGTTAATTTACATTCTTTGCATTCGTAAAATTATGTAAATTTTTAATTTCATACTATGTCAGAACATTCATGCTCTATGAAATCGTGCCATTTTTCTCACTCATAGGTATAATGACACTGTTTTTATTGATATCCGGTACATTTGAAGTGACTGAAGTAAACCTTGATGACATTCGTCGCCAACTGACAGATCTAAATTATAAAGCCGATAAAATGCGCATTGTAACTGTCGAAGCGATGGATGATGAAATGCTTGAAAGCTCTACAAAAGCAGAGGGCGAGTGTTTTTATAACAGCTACATGAACGTAATTTATGGCAGAGGTGAACGCTATGTCTTAGGTTACCGCTGTGAAGAGAAGGTAATTGATCACGCTATTATCCGTAAGGGTGATAAGTATTATGATCCTACCTTACAGGTTGAAGGCAACTTTACGTCTTATCAATATGCAATTCTAACGGAATTCACTGTGTTTGATATGATGACTCATGCCAAATCAAACAAAGACTTCCCACCTGATGTTGCTTATTTGCTGAAAAAAGCCAATAAGTTCAAGAATGTCATTGATACTGACAAGTTAAACAAAAAGTAAGTTTTACTGTTCTCACAGAATACAAAAACTGAAAAAAACATAAAAGAAAACACCCAGCATAGCTGGGTGTTTTTTTATGCGAACCAGAACGGTGGTTAAACCGTCGTACTGGCTACCGCTTCAATTGCAGGCGACCCTACGAGTACCTTTTCTACTTTCACTGCCGCGACCTTAAATTCAGGGATCTTGGCATGTGGATCAGTCGCAGTCACCGTCAATTTATTTGCCGCTGATTCCACAAAGTGGAATGGGACAAATACAACGCCCGCTTGCATACGCTTAGTCACAAAGGCTGGCGTTTCGATACTGCCACGACGAGTCGAAACTCGAAGCATTTCCCCGTTGGAAACCCCTAATCGCTCAGCATCTACTACAGAGATCATCGCACGTGGACCTGCTAGGTTATCCAACCCTTTGGTCTTACGCGTCATCGTGCCTGTATGGAATTGCTCAAGCAAACGACCTGTTGTTAGGATCAACGGATACTCTTCATCAGGTAACTCAGCTGCATAGCGGAATGGAACCGCGGCCATTTCACCTTTACCACGAAGGAACGTTTCTTGGTGCATGATACGCGTGCCTGGGTGCTCATCATCACGACAAGGCCACTGCAATCCATCTCGGCCAATTCGATCCCACGTAATACCAGCATATTGCGGGGTCAGTTGCGTGATCTCTTCAGTGATATCTTTTACTGATTGATATTCCCAATCACTGCCCATCGCATTTGCAATATCCTGAATGATCACCCAATCTTCTTTCGCCACACCCGGTGCTTTTATCGCTGGTGATAGGCGCTGTACACGTCGTTCGGTGTTAGTAAAGTGCCCTGCTTTTTCAGCAAAAGAATAAGAAGGCAGAACAACATCAGCTAGCTGTGCCGTTTCCGTCATGAAGATGTCTTGCACGACTAAGAAGTCGAGTGTATCAATCGCTTCTAATACGTGTGTCTGGTCAGGGTCGCTCATTACTGGGTTTTCACCCATAACATACAAACCGCGCACCTGCTTTTTACATGCTGCATCGACAATTTCAGTTAATGTTAAACCAGCTTCAGCAGGTAGATCTGGTCGTTCCCAAGCCTTGGCAAATTTTGCATGAGCTTCCTTGTTGTAGACTTTTTGATAGCCAGGAAGATCCCACGGTAGCGCCCCCATATCACAGGCACCTTGTACGTTCGACTGACCACGAAGTGGGTTGATACCACCACCTTCAATACCAATATTGCCACATAACATTTGAAGGTTGGCAACGGAGCGTACATTATCGTGACCCGTCGTATGCTGCGTTATACCCATAGAATAGTAAATTGCAGTACGTTCAGCGGTACCAATAAGTTCAGCCATTTCAAGTAAATCAGCTTGTTTAACACCCGTCACTAATTCAACTTTTTCCGGCGAATATGCATCGCTCATGACTTCAGATTTTAACTCATCAAAGCCATTTACTCGTTCTGCAATGTAAGCATCATCTTGCCAATCGTTTTTGATGATCTGCTGCATAATGCCGTTAAATAGCATCACATCCGTACCCGGACGGTGCGCAACATAAAGCTGGGCATGGTCGGCTATATCTACGCGTTTAGGATCAGCAACAACCAATCTTGCACCGTTATTACGGATTGCTTGTTTAATATGCGACCCAATAATCGGGTGAGCAGCTGTTGTATCCGAGCCGATGATAAAGATCAGATCAGAGTGTGCGATACTTGGAATATCATTGGTCATTGCCCCACTACCCAGTGACGCCTCAAGTCCCGTAACCGTTGTTGAGTGACACAGGCGAGCACAGTGATCGACGTTATTCGTTCCTAGCTCACGGCGGATAAACTTCTGGAAAGCAAAGTTATCTTCATTGGTGGTTTTCGCAGAAGAGAACCCAGCCAATGCATTACCACCAAACTCGGTTTTAATGCCCGTAAATTTACTGGCTACAAGTTCTATCGCTTCATCCCAGCTAGCAGGTTCAAGCTTGCCGTTCTTACGAATAAGTGGCTGTTCAAGACGTTCTTGGCTCTGAATGAAGTCAAAACCAAAACGACCTTTCACACACAACATGCCTTGGTTGACTGGCGAGTCCTTTGCACCCTGCACATAACGGATCTGATTGCGGCTTTCATCCACAAACATGGTGACCTTACAGCCGACACCACAGTAGGTACAAATAGTGTCTACTGGCTTAAGCATTTCGATACGGCCTTGTGATTTATCACGTGCATCACTTAAAGCGCCCGTAGGACACACCTGCACACACGCACCACACTGCACACAGTTAGAGTCACCCATATCATAGCCACCCTCAAAACCTGGGCGGCACTCTGGGCGCTTCGCACTGGTACCATCTTCATTTTTCATGAAGCTTAATACGCCATGTACGGCTTTTTCATTACAAGTATCGACACACTGACCACAACTGATACAGCGGTTAGCATCAAAGACAATAAATTCAGAGCTATCATCTACGGCAAATTTCTGACAACTAGACATATCCAGTTCGTCTTTATCGACCTTGTATTCTGTGGAGTAGTCACGCAATTTACAATCTGTATTCGCTTGGCAACCACACTCGAGACAACGCGCAGCTTCACGCATCGCTTCTTCATTGATAAAGCCAGTTTCAACTTCATCAAAGCTCAGTTCACGCTGCTCTGCTGTTAGCTCAGGCATGATTGATCGCATCGCTTTTTGAATCCCCGCAAACTGCTTAGGATCGACCTCTTTTACTTTCGCGGCTTTTTGCGAATTAAATGGCTTAACCGGGATATGCTCCATATCACCATTAAAGAAGCGGTCAATTGCCTCAGCAGCGACACGACCATCGGCAACGGCTTCAATTGCGGTTGCAGGGCCACGACGGAAATCACCGATACTGAACAGGTTTTCTACCCCTGCGTGCATGGTGTTAGCGTCCGACTCCAGTGTTAACCAACGAGTCACTGGTAGCTCAACAGTATCATTGTCAAGGAACGATAAATCAGGCTTTTGCGATACCGCTGAAACCAAAGTATCAAAATGTTCTGTAAAGTATTCACCAGTTGCTTGTGGGCGGCGGCGACCTGATGAGTCAGGCTCACCCAATGCCATTATCTCAAGCTTCACCTCTGTCACACGACCATTTTCATCAGCCATATTTTCAACAGGGTTTGTCAAGAAATGGAACTTAACGCCTTCATGCTCTGCTTCAACAATCTCATAATCTTCAGCAGGCATTTCATCACGGGTACGACGGTAAATAAGCGTGGTATCCGCACCATCGCGTACTGCTGTACGTGCACAGTCAATCGCGGTGTTACCACCACCAATAACCGCTACTTTTTTACCTGTCGTGTAATTTTTTGTGGTGACATAATCTTTTAGATAATCGACACCTAAGTAACAACCATCAAGATCACTACCTGTATAATTCATTTCTACAGCTTGAGATGCCCCTACTGCCAAACACACGGCATCGTACTGAGTCATCACATCTGAAAGCATGACGTCTTTGCCCAGTACGGTGTTCGTTTGAACTTCCATACCATTACGACAAATCAATTCGATTTCTTTATCTAGAATCGCTTTTGGTAAACGATATTCAGGAATACCGTAACGTAACCAACCACCAGCTTGTGGCATTGACTCCAGAACAGTTACAGTGTAACCCTCATTACTTAAGTAATAGCCACAACTTAACCCGCCAGGGCCACTACCGATAACGGCAACAGATTTTCCTTTATCAGCTTTACGTTCTGGTACGTATTGCTCTTGAGCTTCTAAATCAATATCAGCGGCATGACGCTTCAATTGACGTATAGCAATTGGCTCGTCAACGATGCCGCGACGACACTCGGTTTCACAGAATGCTGGACACACTCGACCAATCGATAACGGCATCGGTAAAGTACGTTTAATCACTTCAACCGCTTTTTGATGATCGTTTTGGGATATGTGATAGAGATACGACTGAATATCAACACCTGCTGGACACGCTGTCTGGCATGGCGCTTCACAATCGGCATAATGGTCCGACATTATACGGTTGAGCGATTGACGACGAGTTGCAGACAGTGCTTCACTTTGCGTTGTTACTTCCATGTCTGATTGAGGGAAGGTTTCACATGCTCGCTGCATGCCATTTCCATCAATTTCGACCATACATAAATCACAAGGTACTTTTTCACCATTGCGGTTAAGGCCACACAGTGAAGGAATTTCAATTTGGTGCGAGTCCGCGATATCAAGTATTGACTGCTGACCATCAACAGCGATGATCTTTCCATCGATTTTGATATTAATCATATTTGCCTCATTCTGTTGCTGGTACTGTAACCGACGATGATTAATCAGACTGTTTTAAAACAGCTCTTTTCTTAGTGCACTTACAAGCGCACTATCGCTACAGTATTCATGATGATAACCAAACAGAGCCTGATCTCTGTTAGGGATTAGTCGATCATCTTTTTTAGTTATCCGATCAGGCTAACAGCAGCAGTATAAAATTCCTTGATTTGAAACACTTTAGGCGGTTATTTCCCTACAAAAACTAAGAGCTTATACTCAACTTTTTAGGGATTAAACACTCGTAAAATCTTCTTTATTACGCGTGGCTTTACCTTTACTATCACCGTATAATCTAATGATAAATCTAATAATTCCCCCACGTTTGAGCACACTATGGCCACAATCTTAGACTCCGTCGACCAACGCACTCAATTAGTCGGCGAAAACCGATTAGAACTGTTAATCTTCCAGCTTCATTCTGCACAGTTGTTTGCGATTAATGTGTTTAAAGTGAAAGAGGTTGTAAAACTGCCAAAACTCAACGTTTTGCCGGGTTCTCACCCAAATATTTCTGGTATAGCTAACATTCGTGGTGCATCGATCCCTGTTATTGATCTTCGCCAATCAATCGGCATGCGAAATGTCGAGAAAGATACCGAATGTAATATCATCATTACTGAGTACAATCGTTCTGTTCAAGCTTTCTTAGTTGGGCAAGTAATGAATATCGTTAACTTGACGTGGCGAGATATTCAACCGCCACCAAAGCATGTCGGTAAAGAAAATTATCTCACGGCAATTACAAAGCTAAAACGTGATGGTATGGATCGTATGGTCAGTATTATCGATGTTGAGAAGGTACTCGCGGAAATCATTGATTATGATATCCAAATATCTGAAGACGTACTTGATAATGCGATTGTTAACCACTTTACTGGTCGGAAAGTACTAATTGTTGATGACTCCTCAACGGCAAGAGCCCAAATAAGAGATACACTTTCGCAGCTTGGCCTTGACGTTATTGAAGCCAGTGATGGCTTAAAGGCCCTTAACTTACTGAAAAGCTGGTGTGATCAAGGCAAGACCATCAATGATGAGATTCTGATGATGTTTACCGATGCGGAAATGCCCGAGATGGACGGTTATAAGCTCACCCATGAAATCCGTAACGACCCCCGTATGAGTGACCTTCATATTGCACTTAATACATCGTTAAGCGGCAGTTTCAATGAAGCCATGGTTAAAAAAGTAGGTTGTGACCGCTTTATTTCTAAATTCCAACCCGACTTACTAGTCGAAGTTGTTCAAGATAGGTTGCGCTCGGTTTTGCAGTCTGTCTAATTCACCAATATGCTCTATCGCGCCCGTTGCTCTTTTCATTCAAAGTACAACGGGCTATTGAATATTCAATACCTTATCCTTCTCGCTTTTTAGCGCTGATCCTTAACCCGTCACGAATATTTAACGACATCAACGTTAAGTTAGTAAACCCCGCAATAAGTTCAATCAACTGAACGGTATAAAAAGCATTATCAAACTGGCCTTCTGTGGCTAGGTGCTTTAAATACAATGCCGCAGGTACTAAAACCATCAATCCGTTTGCTGCAATAAAAGGCATACGCTTTTTCTTACGCCCGATCAAGCCAGCGCTTACCTTAGGTGCCATTTTAGCCCCAGTAATACCAGTTACTGCCATCACAGGAATCAAGACCCAGATTGCATAGGCAATATATGTTTTAACGGCAACGATTTGGCTTTGATTACCAAAGAGTTCAACAAGTACCGTGCTTGTAAAGAACACTAAAATCATAATGAAAGCTGTTATAGCTGCAGAGCGATGTATATAAACCAATGCGTTTTTCATGTTATACCCGTTACGTCATCAAGAGTAACTTAAATTTACATCACAACAGTTGTAATTGCAATCATTGCCCTGGCAATTAAATTACTGTCGAGTACTCTACTCAGGTATACTGCTTAACAATAAACAACACTAAGGTGAACAATGGTCATTTTTATCAGTACCTTAAGCCAAAAACGTTCATCAATAAGCATGCTCTACTCCTTAACATTGCGCTGTTTATCGGCAATATGAGGAATATGTTGCTCATAGTCGACCGTATCATCGCCCTCCCAAGCGTATACAATTTGGCCATCAGGTATGGTCACTCTTTGGGCTTCTATATCGTCCGCTTTCACTGATAACTGCATTGTTAACAAAAGAGTGATTAGAAGCGGAAGCACCCAAGGTGCTCCCATTGCTGTATTGTGATTATCTTGATTTTTCATACAACAGCTTCTCTCCTTTTAGTGGGCATGCGCAGTACTGACTTGGCTTGCACCACTACGTAACGTGACACGGCGGTCAAAGAAGTCACTTTCAAAGTTTTGCTCTGACTTCAGTGGTTCCAAATCGCCATAAGCTGATGCAAAGATTTGATTTCCGTTTACGCCATGTTGCTCAAGGTAAGCCCGAACTGCTTCAACACGGCGCTCTGATAAGTCGAAATTCTTGGCACTATCACCACGCTGGTCAGCATATCCAGACAGTTCCCATTTCATATCTGGAGCCTGCTTCATTACTTCGGCTAATTCATCAAGCTGTATCTGAAATAATGGCTCTATCACATCAGAGCCTGTACGGAAGTGGACATTCATCTCTAGCGCAAGATCGATTTCTCGTTGTTCAATATTAAGTAAATCGTTCTTTTCTTGTTCTAGTCGTGCGATATCGATTTGCGCTTGATTATATCGTTGGCTAATACGCTCAAGCTCATTATTACGTGAGGTAATCTCTAATAGCTCTTCATCTTGAGATTTAATGTAGCCATCTTGACCAACAGCGGTACCTACGATGCCGCCAATCATGCCACCAACAACAGCACCTATTGGGCCGCCAACAATTGCACCAAATGCAGCGCCAGACCCTAAGCCAATTAACTGCTCCTGCTCCCCAACTTTATAGTTGTCTTCTGAAGTATCACTACTTGCCATCGCCGCAGGCGAAATAACAGAAGCGATTAGTGAACCTGCAATAATGGTTGAAATTAGCTGCTTTTTCATTTTGTAATCCTCATCGTTTGTTTGATGTTGTTTTGTTTCGATAAGGTCATTAAACCAATTCCAAATGGCGAAGTTGGGGATAAAAAAGGGCAATGTGGTGATCAATTGTGGCAAAAAAATGGCAATTACTCTTATTTGCTTTTCTCGGCTTTTCTAACCGCTAATTTATTGTATAGTCAGCACAATAAAGGCGGTGATTCCCGTCTACCGAACTTCTTGCGAAAACCGCTACCCTGCTCTTACAGAGGCACCATGAAAAATATTGTCATTGTTGAAGATGAAGCCGCAATTCGAGAAAACTATATGGACGTGCTCAAAAAGCATGGCTACCACGTTCAGGGCTATGACAATCGACCAGACGCCCAAGCTGCGTTTGAACAACAACTACCAGATTTAGCAATCATTGATATTGGCTTACAAGATGAAATCGATGGCGGATTTGCTTTGTGCCAATCATTACGCGCACTCTCACCGACCATTCCAATCATTTTCCTGACAGCGCGTGACAGCGACTTCGATACAGTTTGTGGTCTACGAATGGGCGCTGACGATTACCTCACCAAAGATGTCAGCTTGCCTCATTTGATGGCACGGATTGCTGCACTTTTTCGTCGTAGTGATTTAATGGCGACACCGTCAGATCAAGACACGCTGATGACGCGGGGGGCATTAACTATCGACAAAAATAAAATGCAAATATTCTGGAACAACCACTTGGTCGAATTAACTGTTACTGAATTTTGGATGGTTTACGCCCTCGCTAAGCGCCCAGGGCACGTTAAAAGTCGTCATGATTTAATGGATGAAGCTCAAGTTGTTGTCGATGACAGCACTATTACCTCACACGTAAAACGTATTAGAAAAAAATTCATGCAGTTTGATAACGACTTTGACTGCATAAACACGGTGTACGGCATGGGTTACCGGTGGGGCGCGTAAGATGAAAATAAGACTGCCACGGTTTGCCTTTGGTTTAAGGCTTAAATTTATCCTCATCGCAAGCCTATTATTAACCTTACCGTGGCTAGGCTTTAACTATGTGCTTGAAATGGAGAAACTGTTACGCCAAGGGCAAGAGCAAACGCTTATTGGTACGACTCGTGCCGTCGCAACGGCACTGAATGAGCGCCCGAAACTCTTTAATGACCAAGCTAGCTTTTTACAGTCAGTCAAAAAAGGGCGAGATCTTTATGCTTATGATCTTTCCAGTCCAATAAAACTGGATGGCCAGCTTACGGACTGGGCTGATTATGATGACAAACTCGTGAATTATGGTCGAGATTACGTGCAATTTAGTCGTCGGCCATATAACAAAAACAGTATTAGTTTTCGCCACCTGGTCGGGAAATACGACGGCTATCTGTATGCCGCCTTTGAGGTTATAGATCCCCGCCCGATCATGCGGCGTAAAGGTTCATTACGCGTAGATAGAAATGATCATCTTATTATTGCGATGACATCACCCAGCGGGGAATTCCACCGTTACGTCATCTCAGCCTATGAAGATGGCTGGATAAATGCCTTTAATATCAATGGAGAGATAAGTGACCCTTCATCACTCGTACTTGAAAACCAAATCCAAGGATTTTGGCGCAGCACCGACAAAGGTTACAACATTGAACTCCGAATTCCATTAAATATACTCGGCAATAAGCTTGGGTTTGCGTTTTATGATGTAAACAACGATCGCAATCGTGATATTGACACCATTATAGGAACATCAAATACCAATCACCTCAACCGCTTAGGATCTGTGCTTGTACCGTCTCCTGAAATCGAAAAAATAGTAAAAGGTATGGGACACACCAGTTCACGTATTTGGGTCATAGACCGCCATCAGCGAATACTGGCACAAACTGGGGATATACAAGATTCAAACGGTGTTTGGTCATCGTCAGTTAAATATAATAGTGATGCCTCATCATGGTTATCGACGCTCGAAGAAAAAATATTACACCCTCTCTACTACCGCTTTCTCATTAACGAACCAGAAGAGTTTAAAGATGCTTTGAAAGATGCAGCTCAAGTAAAAGGGGTACACGTATCGCAAGCATTACAAGGTCGTGGATATTCATATTGGCGTCAATCAGATGATGGTAAAGCGATGATCTTAGCCGCAGCCTACCCCATTTGGCTCAGTGACAACGTAATGGGAGCTGTTATTGCAGAAGAATCGACCATCGGCATTCAAACACTTCGAAACCGTGCGCTAGAAAAATTACTTAACGTCATTATCGCTATTATTGTTATAGGCACCCTAACTCTTTTCCTGTTCGCCTCAAAGATTTCAGGCAGAATCCGTTGCCTACGAGATGAAGCTGAGCGCGCGATTGATAGTCAGGGGCGGATTCAACAAGCAATAGTCCCTTCGAATGACACTGATGAAATTGGTGATCTTAGCCGCAGCATATCGGCAATGGTCGGCAGGCTTGGACACTACAACCATTACCTAGAGAATCTATCATCACGGTTATCTCATGAACTCCGTACACCTGTGGCCGTAGTACGATCTTCGATTGAAAACTTAGCGATGCAACCACAAGATGAAGACTCACAGCGTTATATCGACCGTGCTCAAGAAGGAGTCCATCGGCTGAGTACTATTTTATCAAGCATGACAGAAGCGACACGTATTGAGCAAAGCCTACAGGGTGCCGAAAAGGAAGTGTTCCCGCTCAATGAACTGGTAAATGGCTGTCTGCAAGGCTATCAAATGGCTTACGCAGAACAACTCTTTATTGTCGATGCTAACGAAGAGATCATGATTGAAGGTGCGCCCGATTACCTTGCACAACTACTCGATAAGTTAGTCGCCAACGCCGTTGATTTTAGTTTACTTGATACGCCTATTTCTGTTTCATTAAAGCGTTTTGAAGACCAAGTTCAACTGACTGTGAGTAACATTGGGCCATTGCTGCCCGAAGATATGGCTGATCAGTTACTTAATTCAATGGTTTCAGTGCGGAGTCAACATAAGCAAAACAAACCCCATTTAGGGCTAGGCTTATTCATTGCGAGGCTGATTACTGAGTTTCATCATGGGAACATCAAACTGCAGAATAGAAAAGATAAGCAAGGTGTCGATGTAGTGATTGTTTTACCAGTGCTTGGAATAAAAGCAGAAAAGTAATCACGCTATATGTTGTTTAATAAAAGCACTTCCAGGTGCTATACAGTTTTACGCCATTACTGCTGCTGTAAACAAACCAATCGCAGCAGCAATGGCAACAACGACTAAAACTACTTCAAAAAGCATTTCTCGCATAAAACCTACTTGTGGTCAGAAAAAACAATGGGCCGTAAAGCACGAAAAATACTCTACGTAATTCAACCTTATTGATATTACTCTTTTCGCCTAAATCTAACCTGAACAGTTTTTAAGGTTAACCAAGCTCACCACCACTATTCGACGCACTATACAAATAACAACTATAAGCATGAAAAATATAACTTTTTATGCGACCCACTTCGATTTACACAACACCTCCATTTGCTTTAAACATAGAGAGCCCCCGATATATAACCTTTACTGACAGCTCTCATTCAGGAATATTTAGCACATGAGATGTTTTATATATCTAGCTTTGGTTTTCTTTCCACTTCATAGCCAAGCTGAAGATAATACAAAACTGCCACTAAATCAGTATAGTGCATTGAATGTACTCGCTAAGTTCAGCGTTAGTTCCATTGAGTTGCCTATCGGTTCAAGTGAGAATGCTAATACGTTAAAAGGGGATGACCTAAATCAAAATACAATTAGGGATGACTTTGAAAGAGCATTACTTTGCCGTTATACGCAACCTGAGTTTGTCGCTATGGGAGTATTAGCAGCAATAAAGTGGTCACAGTTATTAAATCTAGATTCAAATAACGTTGAACAGTTACAGTCTAATGAAATTCACGAAATCCTTAATAGTAATATCGCTATATCACAGTGCTATGAGCAACTTTCTGACATAGAGCCTTCACTACCGGCATCCATTGGCAGCTATTTCAATAATCAACAACGGCAGCAAGCAAAGAAGAATGCCTTAAAAACATTATCATCCCAGCTATCAGGTTCACCCCAAATAACGTCACAATACACACAGCCTTGTGATGTATTTAACGTACTCGCTGAAGAAGCATTAAAACAACCATTAATACTTACACATACTGGCTATTCGTTTTGATCTACCACTTGCTCATCTGATAAATCACCCTTCCAGGCACCTTGCTTTAAGGATTCCGTTTGCGCCATTAAGTCTTGTTCTTTTTTCTCTATCGCTTGATATTGTGATTCGCAAACATGCTTAGTTACCTGATCATGACCATAAGTCTCCATACAACGGTCAATATAGTCATCATATGGCATAAGCAATGCCTCCGCACTTGCAAGCTGTGGAGCTACGGATGCAAAAAAAACAGCGATAAGCCAAATACACGTACGTAATAGGTTGCGGTAAACACTCATAATCACTCCACACTCAACAGCATTGTATTAAGCAAAGATGATTTATGACTAAAGTGCCAGTATAGAAATGAGACAAGAGAAGCACTAGTGCTTCTCTTGTATAAGGGAATTACTTGGGTTTAGGAACTAGCCACGGTAATAGTTCTGCGGTACAAACGGCATTTTCTCTACCGTCATTGGTAATTTCTTACCACGCACTTCCGCGAAAATCTCAGTACCGATCACTGCAAGGTCTGTCTGCACATATGCCATTGCAACTGGCGCACCTTTGGTTGGACCGAATGTACCACTCGTTACGATGCCCACTTCGTTGTCGTCTGCATCAAACAACTTGCTGCCTTCACGAACGGGCGCTTTAGACTGTCCAAGTAAACCAATACGCTTACGTACAACGTCTTTAGTTTTAATCTGCTCTAGGATAATGTCCGCACCTGGGAAACCACTAGCACGCTCACCGTCAGCACGACGTGGCTTACTAATACCCCAAAGTAGGCTCGCTTCTACAGGTGTTGTCGTTGTATCAAGATCGTGACCATACAAGCAAAGGCCACACTCAAGGCGAAGTGAATCACGTGCACCAAGGCCAATCCACTCAACTTCTTCTTCACCAAGTAATGCACGAGCTAACTCATCAGCTTTATTCGCTGGAACAGAAATTTCGTAACCATCTTCGCCGGTGTAGCCAGAGCGGCTCACCAAACACTCAGCACCAACTAACTCAAGTGATACTGCATCCATGAATACCATGTCGGCTACTGCAGGGTTAAGGCGCGCTAACACTGCAGCCGCTTTTGGTCCTTGCAACGCAAGCAAAGCACGATCTTCAATGATTTCCATCGTCACATCTGCAGGTAAGTGTGCTTGAATGTGGGCAATGTCTTGATCTTTACAAGCAGCGTTAACGACAACAAATAGGTGATCACCAAAGTTGGTCACCATTAGGTCATCAAGAATACCGCCCTGTTCATTAGTGAAGAATGCATAACGCTGCTTACCAGCAGGTAAGTCAATAATATCAACAGGTACAAGCGCTTCAATCGCCTTCGCTGCATTCTCACCATGCAATCGAAGCTGGCCCATATGAGACACATCGAACAACCCTGCCGCCTCACGACAATGAATGTGTTCTTTACGTACACCTAACGCATACTGAACTGGCATGTCATAGCCAGCAAAGGGAACCATTTTAGCGCCCATTTCGACGTGTAGTGCGTGTAGAGGTGTTACCAGTAGATCTTGAGACATACGTTTATACTCCATACACCGCCAGCATGCGGCGATATTCCATATCAGCTGTTACAATCATGTTAAGCACAGTTTCCTATAATAAACAAAGTTTATTGATATTCGTACCGTTCTACATCACATAATTACTGTTAAAACAAATCTTTTTAATGCTAAAACCTCATGGTTAAGCAGTCAGCATTCCCTAATGCCTAAACCAATTCCCATTGATGGCAATTGTTAATCTTCATCTATTCTTTAACATTCATCTGAAGCACCTCGATTCTCCGTGGCTCTCAAATCTCAGAGCAAAAATCGAACTAATAAATCTATCAATATTATTGAGATGTCATTAAGACGCAGTCACCCATAAGATGTGTGCATCTTCGTCACTCACGGAAACTAGCATATGCCCCATCCCGGCATCATAGTAAACAGAATCGCCATCACTTAGATTCACGGGTTCATAGAATTCAGAGAAAAACGTTATCTCTCCTTCTAGTACCAGTAAAAACTCTTCTCCATCATGGCGAATCCAGTCGGAGTAATCTTCAAATGCACGGGCTCGAATACGTGATTTAAACGGCATCATTTTTTTATTCGTTAACTGAACCGCTAATAATTCATGCTCATAAGTCGTCGTAGGATGAGGCTTTCCTTCATCGCTACGAGTAATATCTCGTCGCCCTGTCGCTTTAATTTGCTTTGGCGGCGCGAAAAGCTGTGGAATATCAACACCTAACCCACCCGCCAACTTCTGCATAGCCTGAAAAGTCGGTGAAATCTGCTCATTCTCGATTTTTGACAAAGTCGAGCGTGCAAGGCCCGTTCGCTTACTCGCCTCTTCCAATGTCAGCCCATGAGCAGTACGAATTTCTTTTAATCGCTTACCCAACTGCAATGGTTTTATTTTTTCTGACTTATCGGCTTCTTGCTCTTTTACCACATTCATTGAAGGGTAAATATCAACGGGTTGATCGTTGCTCATGTCATCCATCCTTGGTTACTGCTGTATCTTCATTTTGGCATAGTGACACGGAAACTTAAAAGTTATCGCGATAAAAAAGTATGACATAGGCAGCATAATTGAAACAAAGTTTCCAAAAGGAAACTCGTGATTATTTAAGCTAATATCCAAAAATATCACGCCACATCTTCGCACTGAAGCACGTCTTTTTCTTGCAAACAAAAATGAACATCAAATTACGCACCAGCCCTTACTATCAAAGGGGTTAGCAACAAATTTAACCCGTCATCAACAAGCTAAAACAACCCATATATCTTGACTTAATTGGCCATATGATAGAAATTTAGATGACAAAAGGCAAACGTTTGCGTAACATTAAGACCATTAAAGTGTATGACATTCCACTATTGGAAATTTTTGTTTGATCGGCTATCTATAGAAGGGTATGTTACGCACTTGTTAGGGTTGAATTGGAGCGCTCACTCCAATTAACCACTAAAAAAACAATAAGCGAACGGCATTATCCATAACAACTTAACACGCAATAGCTCGATAAAAAGGACAATCCTTCAAGAGCGCGATTTGAGGATAACGTGAAATGAAAGCTTCATACCAAAACCATGATTTAGATGTCTTTTTCTCAACAAATCTTGCTGAGATAGACGGTGCAGTGAACGCAGGTATTACCGCAGAGCTGAACCGCCAGAACCAGCAGATTGAGTTAATCGCTTCTGAGAACATAGTCTCAAAGGCAGTTATGCAAGCGCAAGGTACTTGCCTGACTAATAAATATGCTGAAGGCTATGCGGGTCGTCGTTACTATGGCGGCTGTGAACATGTCGATGAAGTTGAACGAATTGCTATTGCCCGAGCCAAACAACTTTTCCAATGTGAATATGTGAATGTTCAGCCTCACTCTGGTGCTCAAGCCAATGGCGCGGTAATGCTCGCCCTACTTCAGCCTGGTGATACAATTCTTGGTATGTCGCTTGATGCCGGTGGTCACCTTACACACGGTGCGCGACCTGCACTATCAGGCAAATGGTTTGATGCTGTTCAATACGGTGTTGAAAAAGATACTTGTGAAATTAACTACGATGCTGTGCGTGAGCTGGCAATCGAAAGTAAGCCTAAAATGATCATTGCTGGCGGTTCGGCAATTCCACGCCAAATCGATTTTGCAAAATTCCGTGCGATAGCGGACGAGGTAGGTGCTTACCTAATGGTTGATATGGCTCACATCGCTGGCCTTATCGCGGCAGGTGAACACCCAAGTCCACTACCGCATGCCCACGTAGTTACAACAACTACGCACAAGACATTACGTGGCCCACGCGGTGGCATGATTCTTACCAATCATGAAGACATCAATAAGAAAATTAATTCAGCCGTATTCCCTGGTCTTCAGGGCGGTCCTTTGATGCATGTTATTGCGGGTAAAGCAGTTGCGCTTGGTGAAGCCCTAGAGCCTGAATTCAAGCTTTATATCAAGAATGTGATCAGTAACGCGAAAGTACTCGCTGAAGTCCTTCAAGCTCGCGGGTGCGATATAGTTACCAATGGTACCGATACTCACCTGATGCTGGTTGACCTACGTCCGAAAGGACTAAAAGGCAATCAAGTTGAAGAAGCTCTTGAAAGAGCAGGCATTACTTGTAATAAAAATGGTATTCCTTTCGATCCTGAAAAACCGATGGTAACGTCAGGTATTCGTTTAGGTACACCAGCAGGCACTAGCCGTGGTTTCGGCAACGACGAATTCAAACAAATTGGTGAATGGATTGGCGATGTCCTTGATGGGCTAGCTGCAAATCCTGAAGATAACAGTGCTATTGAGCAGAAAGTGAAGCAGCAGGTACAAAAACTGTGTGGCCGCTTCCCTTTATACCAATAACATAAAAGAAAAAATAAATTTGAAATGCTAGGTTAGGCTCTCCTAACCTAGAAAAATAATCAATATCTGCGGAAAAAATTGCGTAAGGAGTTTTACATGGAAAATACACTGAAGTTCGCTGAAAGCCACGAGTGGGTACGTGACAATGGTGACGGTACTATCACAATGGGTATCTCAAACCACGCTCAAAGTCTTCTAGGTGATGTTGTATTTGTAGACCTACCAGAAGTGGGCGACACTACTGAAGCTGGTGAGTCTTTCTCACTTGTTGAATCAGTTAAAGCAGCTTCTGATATTTATGCACCGGTAACAGGCGAAATCGTTGAGATTAACGAAGAGCTAGAAGACAGCCCTGAGTTAGTAAACGAAGAACCGTATGAAGGTGGCTGGATTGCTAAGATTAAAATCGAAGATGTTGAAGAGCTTAGCAAGCTAATCGAAGGTGAGAAATACCTAGCGACCATCGAAGAAGATTAATGATTTAACGGCTTTTTTGTTCACAGGAAAGCCGTTTTGCTACTTTGGTAGCGAATAACATTCTCTCGATGACCCATAGCTATTGCAATAAGCTCACATGCAATAGGTAGTAACTTGTTCAGGAAAGAACCATGACCGACATGACTCTTCTAAATGCATTAAGTGACGATACAGAATTTGCAAGTCGTCACAATGGCCCAGATTCAGCACAACAAAAAATGATGCTGGAAACCATTGGTGTTGCAAGCGTTGATCAGCTGATCGAAGAAACCGTACCGGCAGGCATTCGCCTTCCCGAGCCTATGACGCTCGACCTGCCACAAAGCGAAGCGGACATGCTCGCAAGCCTAAAGGCCATTGCAAGCAAAAATACCATTAACCGCAGCTTTATCGGTCAGGGTTACTACAATACGTTAACGCCTAACGTTATCCTTCGTAATGTACTAGAAAACCCAGGTTGGTATACCGCTTACACACCTTACCAGCCAGAAATCTCGCAAGGCCGCCTTGAGTCACTGCTTAACTATCAGCAGATGATCATGGACCTGACAGGTATGGAGCTAGCAAACGCTTCACTACTTGACGAAGCTACCGCAGCGGCAGAAGCAATGACGCTTTGTCAGCGTGCAGGTAAGAATAAAAGCAAAGCGTTCTTCATTTCGAACGATTTGCACCCACAAACGGTTGATGTCGTGCGCACTCGTGCGGGCTACATTGGTATCGAAATCATCACAGGTTCAGTTGATGAATTAGATAACCACGATGTATTTGGCGCACTTGTTCAGTACCCAGGTACCACAGGTAACGTTGCTGACCTAACCGAAACCATCGAAAAAGCACACGCGAAGAAAACCCTTGTTGCTGTCGCTTCTGATCTATTAGCCCTTACCCTATTGAAGTCTCCAGGTGAGATGGGCGCAGATGTCGTTGTAGGCTCTGCCCAGCGCTTTGGTGTTCCAATGGGCTTTGGTGGCCCACACGCTGGTTTCATGTCAACGAAAGACAAGCACAAGCGTACGATGCCAGGTCGTGTTATTGGTGTATCGAAAGATACTCACGACAACCAAGCACTACGCATGGCAATGCAAACGCGCGAACAGCATATTCGTCGTGAAAAAGCGACATCGAATATTTGTACCGCTCAAGCACTACTTGCCAACATGGCAGCTTTCTATGCCCTTTATCACGGACCTGAAGGTCTGCGTAAAATTGGCCGCCGTGTACACCACCTAACTGCGATTCTTGCTGCTGGCCTACGTAACTCTGGTATCGAGCTAGCAAACGACAGCTTCTTCGACACCATTACACTAAACACTGGCAAGAAGACGACCGAATTCTACAACAAGGCGGTTGATGCTGGCATCAACCTACGCAAGTTCCCATCTGGTACTCAGCTAGGTATTAGCCTTGACGAAACAACCAAGGTTGAAGATGTTGAAGAGCTACTAGCCCTATTTAGCGGCAACGAGCTTAAAGCTTCAATGTTCACCGCGGATATTGCAAGTGACGAATTCGCAGCAATCCCTGAAAGCTGCCGTCGTACTAGCGAGTACCTAACTCACACAGTATTTAACCAGTACCACAGTGAAACGCTAATGATGCGTTACATGAAAAAGCTGGAAAACAAAGATTACTCGCTAACTCACGGTATGATCCCATTGGGAAGCTGTACCATGAAGCTGAATGCAGCTGCTGAGATGATCCCTGTGACATGGCCTGAATTCGGTCAATTACACCCGTTTGCACCAGCAGACCAAGCAACAGGTTATGCTGAACTTGCTGATAAGCTATCTGAAATGCTGTGTTCTATCACAGGCTACGATGCATTCTCACTTCAGCCAAACTCTGGTGCACAAGGTGAATACGCAGGTCTAATCGCGATTCAGCGTTACCATGAATCTAATGGCGATGCGCACCGTAACGTGTGTCTGATCCCAAGCTCTGCACACGGTACAAACCCTGCGTCTGCTGCAATGGTTTCTATGAAAGTTGTAGTGGTTGGCTGTGATGACCTAGGTAACATCGATGTTGAAGATCTAAAAGCGAAGATCGAAAAACACCGTGACAACCTATCATGCATCATGATCACCTACCCTTCTACTCACGGTGTATACGAAGAAGCCGTACAAGAAGTGTGTGAGCTAGTACACGAAGCTGGCGGTCAGGTTTACCTAGATGGCGCGAACATGAACGCACAGGTTGGTCTAACTAACCCAGGCTTCATTGGTTCAGACGTTTCTCACCTTAACTTGCACAAAACCTTCTGTATCCCACACGGTGGTGGTGGTCCAGGTATGGGTCCTATTGGTGTTAAATCACACCTTGCACCTTTCCTACCAGGTCATGTTGAGAATAATGAAAGCGAACAGCAGCAGTATGCTGTCTCTGCCGCTGACTTAGGCTCTGCGTCAATTCTGCCAATTTCTTACGCTTATATCGCTATGATGGGTGAAGAAGGTCTAACAGAAGCGACTAAACTAGCAATCCTGAACGCTAACTACGTAATGGAGCGTCTACGTCCACACTACCCTGTGCTATATCGTGGTACTCACGGTCGTATTGCACACGAATGTATTGTTGATATTCGCCCAATTAAAGAAGCATCTGGTATCTCAGAAGAAGACGTTGCTAAGCGTCTAATGGACTACGGTTTCCACGCTCCAACCATGTCGTTCCCAGTTGCGGGTACACTAATGATTGAGCCAACGGAATCTGAAGACATTGCAGAGCTAGACCGTTTCTGTGAAGCGATGATTGCTATTCGCCACGAAATTGCTCGCGTTCAAGACGGTGAGTGGGATCTGAAAGACAATCCACTAGTTAACGCACCACACACTCAAGTCGACTTAATGGCTTCTGAGTGGGATCGCGCCTACAGCCGTGAATTAGGTTGCTTCCCATCAGCACACACTAAAGCGGCGAAATACTGGCCGACAGTAAACCGCGTTGATAACGTGTTTGGTGACCGTAACTTAGTTTGTTCTTGCCCTAGTATCGAGAACTACATCGAAGATTAAGGTTAACTTAACCTGACACTCAAAAGGCGAACCATTTGGTTCGCCTTTTCTTTTAACAAAATGCTTCAACAGTAGCTCTTTAATTAATGTTTTAGCTTACTATTGGATACTCTCGTACCTATTTTTTTACCTGAACAATTGATTAGATAACTATTGCAACACCACCGGGTCTACTTATGCAGGTATATAAAATATAGGTGGAGATTCATGATAATAAACAGTACAACTGCATTAATAATCTATGCTACTACCACATCAGGAAAAATTAAAACCTCCATTGAATAATTAACATTTTGTTATTAGTAATACTGAAGGTTGATTTCGAGCACTGACAGTATCTATCTAATATAGATATGACTAGATGAGAAATAAACCTGGGCAGAAAAAAGTCTGCCCAAATTTAACCTTACGAGTACTCGCTATATTTAAGTAACTTCCTACAAGTAAAACAGAATCAAATCACAATGCATAAATACCCTTTACTTCTGAAGAAATGACTGAGTAAGTTGATTTAGTTTTATATTACCGCCAATACCTTCTCCACCAGTCGCCTGCCAAAAGTTTTGGCTTTCAATACTACCGCTATTGTAGGTTTTATGTTGGCCGTCAGTACGAGTAAAGTTTATTATATTAAAGTTCAGTTCAGCATCTAGACTAGATGTCAGCCCCTCACGAGTTGAAAGAACAACGACTAATCCTCGGAAATCTTTTTGTGACAGAGTATGATCAGGAGTACGGGAAATGAAACTCTCATCTCTACGCCACTGATCCCAGATGGCAAGGCTATCTGCATCCCAAAGTCCGGCATGTTCGCCCGTAGGATCACTAATATAGCCTGCAAGATATTTTTCAATTGCATTCATCCTGCTACCTGCACCAGCTAAAATCCCTTCAACACCCCATTCCCAATGGGACGTTGGAGGTGGGACAATAAAGTTCCCGTACTGATGGAACATTTCATGCAATGTGGCATCCAAATGCATTGCCTTCATAACCTTGTTGTCATCATTTAGAGAAGCATACAATACAGCAACCCCTTTCAGCCTCCCTTCTGAACCGAAAGAAAGTGCGTTATCAAATACTGAACGCTTACCCAAGCCAGTTACGCTATTACTTACGGTTAAATATTGACCATATGGCATGCCTTCGGGCAAATCGCTTCTATCGAGATAAACCCAAATAAAATCAAAATCATCTTCAAACTGAGTATATATTTTTTGGGTCATATCGATGACATTTTGATACCCATCATCACTGAAAAGATCAGCACTTGACCACGAGTTAAATTTTTCTTGTGAAACCTGATACAGCGCATAATTGTTATGCTGGCTAACCACCAACTCATCGTTTTCTTCTGGCGCTAATATTTGAATATATATCAGGTGACTACGGCTCCACTGCCCTTCACTATTCTGAACCTGCAAGCTAATAACATAAGGGGAACCTGGATCAGTGTGCATTATAGATTCAGATACCTGAGGAGCAGTGAAAGACTGATGAGCAAGGCTATTATCCTTCATGACAAAAACGCCTTCGCCGTTCGGTAATGTTTGTGGCGTTAAATCCCACCAGAAAAAACTCTCAATCTCCATCCCATTCACATCATAAGAGTGGGCCTTCGCATCTAAGGTGAATGTTTCTCCTGATCTTACAGTTATTACTTCACCATAGGGGTATGAATCAATCGATTCACCTCCTACTGACGGCATTACTGGATTAAAGGGGGCTCCTACTACTACCTTACTAAACGTCAATAATATGACTAATAAAAAGATATATGCCGATGATATTGGCAGTGTACAGTTCCATCTCATTATAACTTCTCCTAAAAACTGATTATAAAAGTCAAAAGAACACGCTATTACAAGCGATTCTTGACTTCTAATAAATTAAATACCCAGTTACAAATAAAGACAAATCGAAAGTTACTGCATTATTAATTTTTGAATGGAGGTAACACTTTGTGATTAAAAATATAAAACTTACAAATTAAAACTTATATTTAATTGCAATGGCTTAGTTATATAACGGGAATAAATAACAATAAAACAACCAAATACAAAGAAAATAGTTATGCTAACATTATGAATAATTCGTATAATTCATGCATAAGTCAATTTCACTATAAATATATTGTTCTTTATTTTCGCTCAATAATGATTTAGGAGGTGGAGCAGAAAAGTTGAGTTGACTCCTTTTACTACTTACTGACGATTTACACTAACAGTTTTACCATACTTTTTCTCATGTATCGTTGAAAGTATCTACCGCTTCCCTTTACCTTAACGTTTAAGACTTATTGTCCATCATTGAATCGCCACAAACTTGATGGGTGGATAAAGTAAAGGTAAGGCATAGATGCTTGATTCAGATCGTTGGCGGTAATTAGGGCTGGATAATTTTTCTATACTGAGCATCCGATCAACTCAGGTGTTATCATAACGCTTAAAGCAGAACACCAATTAGGCGAAACAAACACTTGAATAGCGCATTCTTTCATCGCAGTCGACATATTCTGTATTTCATGTTGCATCGACTTAAAGCCAGTGGATTGCAGATGCTGGCCAGCTTTCTCCTTGTACGAAGTGCACTAATTACATTATTTGTCCCATTCGATTTATGGATCAGCTCCAAACTAATGGGTTTTTATGGCGTAAGTGCAATTGCCAACCAAGAGTTACTCGCTTTCTTCCTCTCACCAGCAGGATTTTTGCTCAGCTTGTGGTTTGTTACGCAGCTAAGCTTTGCTTTTTTCGTGGAGCAATCTGCGATTAGCATCTTGTTAGCCCAACATGATTTAGGCAAACGCTCGATTTTAGATACCTTTGGACTCATTATTCAGCGAAGTTTCCGGGTGGTTAAGGTCGTTCTTGCACAATCGATTGGGATTAGTTTGCTTTTTGCCACCTTGGTTTGGTGTGGGCGCTGGATCTATGGACTCATGCTCAATGACTGGGATATTAATTATTACCTCAGTAATCAAATGAGCTCACTGTGGATTGCCGTTGGCTTATTGATTTTGATCACTTTACCGTGTGTATTGTTGGTTCTTCGCTATTGGGCAAGCTGGTGGCTCGCATTACCATTGAGTCTTTTTCAAAACTGTTCCCAATGGCAGCTTTTCAAGCAAGCTCAGCGTTTAAGCCAAGCTATCTATATGCACATTGTAATAGGTCATATTGTTTGGTTATTCGGTCGAGTGGCCATTACTGCGATTTTCGCCAGCAGTATTTTATTTGCACTTGAACCAATACTGCACTGGGCAACGTCTGATCCAGATCGCTACCCATGGCTCGTTTTCGCAAGTCTATTACTGCTTGGGGTTACGCTACTGCTGAGTTTTGTCGACCGCTTTATTTACGCAAGTTGTCAATACTATGTGCTGCGCTTGCAAACAAAACGCCTCAAATTGGTCAATGACCAAGCGCGTTTTATTGGGCTAAAACAAAATACACAGCGCCGTGCATTACTAAGCAGTGTCATGTTATTGCTTATTGTGTTTGCTTCGATCAATGGTTACTCAGATGTTCGTAATTTCGTCAATCATATACAAACAGATACATCGGGCTATGTCACTGCGCACCGCGGTGGTGGCTTCATGCACCCAGAAAACAGTGAAGCAGGTATACAATATTCAATTTCATTAGGCATCCAAAGCACAGAAATTGATGTGCAGATAACCAAAGACGGGCAAGTCGTAGTGTTTCACGACCGCGATTTAGGCCGTCTGCTTGGCGCCCCTTTGGTGGTTGAAGACTCTAATTATTCTGAAATTGTCGCAGCCTATCAGGAATATAACCGTATCCCCCCGCCCTTATTAACGCAGCTATTAGATGATTACGCTCAAGATATCGAATTCAATATTGAATTAAAGCGCTACAACCAAAGCTTTGATCTTGCCCTCGCAATGGCTGAATTACTGCCGAACTATCAGCAAGCCATGATTGTATCGAGCCTTGATGTAGAGCTACTTGCGCGATTAATGAGGGAGGTAGAGGCTAGGCGCCCCGAACAACTCCGTTACGCACTTATCTATGCAGCCAGTGTTGGAGAAGCTGAAATCGAGCGAGAAGTAGATATGCTAATGGTAAGCGATCAATGGCTCAATGCCTGGCGAATCATAGAAATACAACAGCGTGGACAAGAGGTTTTAGTTTGGACCATTAACAATTCAGCGGCCATGCAGCGGCTGTTTTTACTTGGTGTGGATGGGATTATTACTGATGAGCCTAAGCTTGCTTTGGATACCAAATCCGTCCTTGAAAGTATGGATTTTTCCGATCGAGCATTACTCACTTTGCGTCACTGGTTGTCACTCTAAACGGAAGTGACAACCGATTAAAAATGGGTGATGATCGACGTTTTTCGTCGAGAGCATCATAAGTAGTCATAAAATATTTACTGCACCTCCTTGTGCAGTCTGCCGCTACCCATTAAACGCTTGATGAAATGTTACCTCACCAGCAGGTATTGTTGATTCGTTATTGCCTAACGGATGAATCAAAAAATATTCAGCAGGGACACCCGGTAGTATTAGGTTTGAGTTGGCTTTAAAACCAAAGCGGCCGTAGTACTCGGGCGAACCAAGTAACACAATACCTTCTGCGCCATGCGCTTTGATTTTATCCATACCGGCTTGTATTAGCTGGCTACCAATCCCCTCACCTTGACGAGCTGGTTTTACCGAAACAGGGCCCAGCCCAAACCAACTTGATTCAGCCCCACTGATGCTCACAGGAGAAAATGCGATGTGGCCGATAATGCCGGTTTCGTCTTCTGCAACCAAAGACAACACTAGCGCTCCAGCATTACGGAGCTTGTTAATAATTAAATGCTCTGTCGGTTTAGCCCCTGGAGCATGATGAGGGTGATTTTCAAACGYGCGATAAGTTAACGTCTCTATCGCGTTATTGTCTGATGCCATTTGTGCTCTGATGTTCATTCTTAACCTTTCTTTTTCAAGTACACACAGTACTTATCGATGTTCTAGCCAATTCAGATATGCCCTACTCTGGCTTTCCTTGTATGCTTTCCTTGTAGTGATGAGCGCACTATAAACTGTGAAGCTTTAGTCAGGTCAAGAATGATTTTGACCATCAATGGAAATGAACAAATGGAATCCTATACCAATACATTCTGTGACTTACGTCTTATATCTGTTATTTGTTCAATAAATCTGTATAATTCGCCGCCTAATAATTCGCACTTTCATTGCTGTTGATTTAGACCCAACACAAAGCGATTCATTAATTTTAATACCTAGGAATACTTCTTTGATATCTACCGCAAACATCACCATGCAATTTGGCGCAGAGCCTTTATTTGAAAACATTTCTGCTAAGTTTGGTAACGGAAACCGTTACGGCTTAATCGGGGCCAATGGATGTGGTAAATCAACGTTCATGAAGATTCTTAGCGGCGCATTAACCCCTAGCTCTGGCAACGTTTCTATCACTCCAGGATTGAAACTTGGCGTATTGAGCCAAGATCAGTTTGCTTTTGAGCAACACAACGTTATCGATGTTGTGATCATGGGTGATCGTAGACTTTGGGAAGTCAAAAAAGAACGTGACCGTATTTACTCTCTTCCAGAGATGAGTGAAGAAGACGGTATGGCCGTTGCTGAGCTTGAAAGCGAATTCGCAGAAATGGACGGCTACACTGCAGAAAGCCGTGCGGGCGATATCTTGCTGCAAGCGGGTATCGAAGAAGAGTTTCACTTCGGTTTAATGCAGAACGTTGCACCAGGTTGGAAACTGCGCGTGCTATTGGCACAGGCACTTTTCGCTAACCCAGACATTTTGTTACTGGATGAACCAACGAACAACTTGGACATTCACACAATCAGTTGGCTTGCTGAAGAATTGAACCAACGTAAGTGCACAATGATCATCATTTCGCACGACCGTCACTTCTTAAACTCAGTGTGTACGCACATGGCGGATATCGACTACGGCGAACTGCGTATCTACCCAGGTAACTACGAGTATTTCCTTGAAGCATCAGGACTTATTCGTGAGCAATTGCTGGCAAGTAATGCGAAAAAAGCGGCTGAGATTAGTGAATTACAAGATTTCGTTAATCGATTCGGTGCGAACGCTTCTAAAGCAAAACAAGCCAGTTCTCGTGCGAAAAAGATGGATAAAATTAAGCTAGATGAAGTTAAGTCAACTAGCCGTATTAGTCCATCTATTGATTTTGGTGAAGGTAAAAAACTTCACCGCCAAGCGCTTGAACTAAAAGACTTAGGCCATGGCTTTGACGGTGAGCAACTATTCAACGGCGGTAATTTACTGTTAGAGGCTGGTACTCGTTTAGCGGTAATTGGTGAAAACGGTGTTGGTAAAACAACGTTACTACGCTGCCTAGTTAACGAATTAGAGCAAAACACTGGTATTGTAAAATGGTCTGAAAATGCTTCTATCGGCTATTGCCCACAAGATAGTACGGCTGATTTTGATAATGACCTAAGTATCTTCGATTGGATTTCGCAATGGCGTACAAGCAAGCACGATGACTTGATGGTTCGTGGTATTTTGGGTCGCTTGTTGTTCACCGCCGATGATGCTAACAAGAAAGCTAAAAACTGTTCTGGTGGTGAAAAAAACCGCCTACTGTTTGGTAAGTTAATGATGCAAGATATCAACGTTCTGGTTATGGATGAACCAACAAACCACATGGATATGGAAGCGATTGAAGCATTGAATAACGCACTTAAGGGTTATCAAGGTACGCTTATTTTTGTCAGCCATGACCGCGAGTTCGTATCATCGCTTGCAACGTCGATTATTGATGTTAAAGACAAGAAACTCGTAAACTTCCAAGGTACTTATGATGAGTACCTTGCACATCAGCATAAGATGCTAGGCACCGTATAAGTATTACTCCTAGACATAAACAATATACCTAAAGGCCGCGGTTGCAAATTATGCAACCGCGGCCTTTAATGTATGCCATTCGCCATGACCTAAATACTGAAAGCCAATTCCCCCAACACCGCGGGAGTTCTAACTTTCATTGCGTACCATGGAAGTTACCCGTAATTAGGCTCCCTTCGAGTAATCACTCAACGCTTTTTTAATGTTATCAGCTGCAAAACTGCTGTTGCGAAAGCTGATAGTATAATCCCGACCCAAAGAGTACTTTTTATCGCCTCACCTGTCATCACAATAGACAACAGAGCAACAAATGCAGGGCTTAAGTATATATATGCTGAGATATTAACGGGACTCATATAAGTGCTGGCTTTTTGGTATAAATAAGAGGTAAGAAATGTCGCTGCAATCGCTAAATAAGCCATACTCGGGTAATAATCACTTTTTAGTGAATGCCAATTGAGGTCAATATCTACGACTACAACTGCAATCAGTGTCCAAATAACCCCTCCGAATAGGTTCGCAAAGGTCATGATAGTCACATCATCATCACGGTAAAGTCGCTTCATCGCAATGGTGTAGCAAGCCATGAAAACGACACCAACAAGAAAAACCAAATCACCTTGGTTTAGATTAAATTCACGAAGGTGCTGTAAATTCCCTTCAAATATAACCCAAAGTGTTCCTATCATACCTAATAAATAGATCACTAAAATCTTTATAGTTAGCTTGTGTTTTAGTAAAAGTACGCTGAATATTGCCGTTACTAAAGGGGTTAGCGTATAAATTGATCCGACATTAAGTGTTGTTGTCGTTAGCATCGCTGCGAAGTTACAAACAAAATAACCACAAAAAAAGAAACTGATAACTAAGCTTCGGGGCAAAACGCGTTTAAAAGATTTCCAGCTATTTTTCCGCATAAGAACAATAGGAAAAAGTATTAAAGCAGCAATCGTAAATCGCATAAGATTCAATGAAATCGGATGGAGTTGGTCTGACACATTTGCTGTCGCAATGAATGAACCTGCAATCACTAAGGTTGCTAAAATGACATACAAGTGCCCTTTCAACTGACTATTCATATTTAATTTGTACCTAATCAATTACTGCTTGGCGAGAACCCGTTGAAAAATAATCTTGCTCATCAGTATTCTGACTAGAAATGTAAGCAAGTACCTTGTTTTCAAGTATTTTTATTGTATGGCGAAGCTTGTAAGCTTTTTGTCTGTGGATGTTAGCACAACCAGAGGAAGTCAATTTCATTTTAGGCACTATCATTTACCTTGGCATTTAGTTTTAAACGAGTAAAGAAGTGTACAAGTTAAAGTTAACATTAAGTCAAGTGTATTGTTTAACGTTACTCACTCAATAGATTTACTGTTCAAAATAATATTATGCACAGTGCTACAGGTTAAAACCGTCAGAAATCAAATTCTCCACCAGATAAATTAAGGCATTTTGAGTTATATGTCATGCGGTTTAAAACCTCATTTGGGACATATATAACAACATTATCAGCATAAGTTATTTTTGCTGACGTAATAACACCACATGTAATCGTTGAGTTATTTTTCCATACATTACTCCAGTATGGGTGCGCCCCCTTACCGGCCGGTAATGTTTCGTTAAATACCAGCGTATTAAGCCAAGTTTTATTTGGGTGATTTATCTGTATGACTCCCTTTGCATCGTAAGCCTGTACATAAAAGTTGATTGTTGCTATCGGGTGTGGCGATGTGTTTCTAAAGTAGATCCTAAAACCAATATCACCATTATTGTTTATCTGTGATGTTCCATAGTTAGTTATAGCAATCAACATTTTAGGATCAGCTTCTGCTTGCACTTCAAATTGACTCTTCATAGTACAACCCGACAACAGCAAGCCCACCACAAAACCCAATACGACATTATCGGAGCCGCGACAAGACGAGACTGGTTCTCTATTATTTTGAGTACTGAGCACCTTACTATTGTTAATGCTATTAAGCATCATGTTGATTATCCTGAAACGCACATTGATTACGTTCTGTTAGTTTAAATTTCAATAACAAAGAAAACTAGCGCTGAATGTAGTTAGAGACAGGCTGATACAATATTTATTATGCTAAATGGACCTTTAAGCTGCTCCATCAGTCAGTCGCTTTATTCATGTAAGGTTCCAATCTGCATCATTCATCTGTAAAGTATGACGGTGATACCTAAGTGAAAAATTATTTCTCTAAGGTAGCCATAAAATGAACTCCGCCCTTTACGTTTCTGACATCAAACGATGCAATTACATCATATACTGTAAGAAGCGAGTGGGTTTGCAAAGTAAAAATGAGTATTGAACAAATGAACAATGAATCTGATGTAATCGATAGCCTTGAAAAATTAGAGCAATTTCTAATTTCGATTGAAGATGGAGGCCTTGGCCTTAAAGATGTTGCTGGTGTTGGCATGGCGACTAATAATTCTGATGGTCGTCATTTTGTCGCTGTTTTCGATAATAACCAGAAACTTCTTCTAGGCCGTTGGGTTACTCAAGACGTATACGAAAACGGCAAAGATATTGTACGTAATGGCCCTAAAAGAAAAACACACTAACGCTGTTACTTTTTGATAAAAGCAAGATAACGCTGTCAGTTAATCGCTGATGGCGTTTTATAGACAACAACAGAAAGCACTATTGCAACTGTAATATTGCGGGTTTGTTGAACAGAAGCAATACAAGCTAGCACAGTATCAACCACACTTCCCTTCGCTAGGCTAGCATCTTACCAACCATTTTTACTAATCAATTAAAGGGGATGAAAACAGAAATTCAGTATCATAAATTAGTTTATAGCTAATTAACCAGGTTATATTTCATACAAATAATAATACTTCGAGTAGTGCTTTTTGCACGCTCATGGGAAGCATATTTATGCTAGCTTCTATGT